>DASZOD010000194.1:0-4270 GCA_035550935.1 Egibacteraceae bacterium
GCCGCTCCAGCGGCTGCTGCCGGGACGCGTCGATGCCGGCCAGCAGATTTTCGACCTTCTTGGCGGCGAACCCTTCGAAGCCCAGCAGGTCGTCGGCGGACAGGTGGTAGACGTCGGCGAGGTCCTTGACCAGCCCCTCGCGCAGCAGCAGCTTCGCGGTCTCGTAGCCCAGGCCTTCGATGTCCATGGCGCCGCGACCGGCGAAGTGGGTCAGCGACTCCAGCAGCCGGTTGGGGCAGTCCACGTTCGTGCAGTAGCTGGCCGCCTCCCCCTGCAGACGCTGGATCGGCGAGCCGCAGAACGGGCACACGGTCGGCATCTGCCAGGGACCGGTCTGTTCGACCTCGGGCGGGCGCTTGGACAGCACCGGGCCCAGCACTTCGGGGATGACGTCACCGGCCTTGCGCACGATCACGCGGTCGCCGGGGCGGGCGTCCTTGAGGCGGGCCTGGTCCTCGTTGTGCAGCGTGGCCAGTGACACCGTCGATCCGGCCACGACCACCGGCTCGAGCACCGCGAAGGGTGTGACCTTGCCGGTGCGCCCGACGTTGACGCGGATGTCGCGCAGCAGGGTCTCCTGCTCCTCGGGCGGGTACTTGAAGGCGATCGCCCAGCGTGGGGCGTGGCTGGTGGCCCCCAACCGGCGCTGCTGGGCCAGGTCGTCGACCTTGACGACGACCCCGTCGATCTCGTAGGCCGGGTCGTGGCGGTGCCGGGCCCAGTGCTCGCAGAAGTCCCAGACCTCGCCGATCGAGTCGACCGTACAGGTCTGGTCGGCCACCGGCAGGCCGGCCGTGCCGATCCAGCGCAGGAACCCGCTGTGGGTGTCGACGTCGAGCCCCTCGACCACTCCCCTGCCGTGGCACAGCAGGCGCAGCGGCCGCGACGCGGTGACCTGCGGGTCCTTCTGGCGCAGCGCGCCGCTGGCGGCGTTGCGGGGGTTGGCGAAGCGGGGCTCGCCGGCCGCCTCGCGGGCGGCGTTCATCGCCGCAAAGTCGGCGACCGGGTAGTAGACCTCGCCGCGCACCTCCAGCAGCGCGGGCGGCTGGTCGACCCGCAGCCAGGCCGGCACGCCAGCGACCGTGCGCACGTTGGGGGTGACGTCCTCGCCGACACGCCCGTCACCTCTTGTGACCGCCTGCACGAAACGTCCCCGGCGGTACACCACGGTGATGGCCACCCCGTCGACCTTCAGCTCGCAGGTGTAGCGCGCCGGGGCGCCCTCCAGGCCGCGGACGACCCGCTGGCTCCAGGCCACCAGCTCGTCGCGGTCGAACGCGTTGTCCAGCGACAGCACCCGCTGGCGGTGCACGACCTCGGTGAAGGCGGGGCTGGGCGGCGCGCCGACCCTGTGGGTGGGCGAGTCGGGGTGGTCCAGCTCGGGGTGGCGAGCCTCCAGCTCGGCGAGTTCGCGCAGCAGCGCGTCGAACTCGGCGTCGGTGACGTGCGGATCGCTGAGGACGTAGTAGCGGTAGCGGTGCTGCTCGATCTCGGTGCGCAGCGCCTCGACCCGGTTGCGCAACCGCTCATCGGCCATGCGGCGCGCAGGCTTCCCGACGCGGTCGTCGGTGCCCGGTCAGCTCCAGCTGGCGACCTTTGGATGGTCTGCGGCTATGGGCCCCACCTGGGCGGCGCCGCCGGGTTCGCCCAGACCCGTCACCTCGTCGCCGAAGAACTCTCGGTTGATGGGCGTGAAGTGCTGCCACTCGTCGGGGACGTCGTCTTCGTAGAAGATCGCCTCCACCGGGCAGACGGGCTCGCAGGCAGCGCAGTCGATGCACTCGTCGGGCTGGATGTAGAGCATGCGCTCGCCCTCGTAGATGCAGTCGACCGGGCATTCCTCGACGCAGGCCTTGTCCTTGACGTCGATGCAGGGCTCTGCGATGACGTAGACCATTGAATGCTTCTCCTTGCCGCCACCGTGGCTGCTGGACGCTGTCTGGTGACCTTCGCCTGACAGCCTAGCGGTAGGCGACGCTGATCGTGCCCCCGCCCAGGCACTCCTCGCCGTCGTAGAGCACCACCGCCTGCCCGGGAGCGACACCGGCCGGCGGCTGGTCGGTGAAGGTCACACGCACGCGCCCCCCGCCGAGGTCCGCCCACCGGCACGGCTGCGCCGGGCCCCGGTAGCGTACCTGGGCGCGCAGGCCGGCGACGGCCGGCGCCTGCCCGGCGATCCACGACACCGCCTCCGCTTCCAGCACCGGGCGCGCCAGCGCCGAGCGCGGACCGACGTGGACCCGCTCGCCGTCGATGCCGGTGACGTACAGCGGCTCGTCTGAGCCGCCCAGGCCCAGCCCGCGGCGCTGGCCGACGGTGAAGCGGTAGGCCCCGTCGTGGGTGCCCAGCACCGCGCCGTCCGGGCCGACGAACACGCCGCGGCGTGGACCCAGCCGGGGACGCAGGAAGCCGCCCAGGTCGCCTGAGGGGATGAAGCAGACGTCGTGGCTGTCGGGCTTGTCGGCCGTGCTCAGGCCGTGCGCGGCGGCCAGGGCCCGCAGATCGGCCTTGCGGTGCTCCCCGACCGGCCACAGCGTGTGGGCGAGCTGGTCCTGGGATGCCATGTACAGCACGTAGGTCTGGTCCTTGCCGGCGTCGGCCGCGCGCAGCATGCGCCAGCGCCCGGCTTGGGGGCGCAGGCGCACGTGGTGCCCGGTGGCCAGCGCGTCGAAGCCCAAGGCGCGGGCACGAGCCAGCAGCGCCGTGTACTTGACGCGCTCGTTGCAGCGGATGCAGGGGTTTGGGGTCCGACCCGCCGCGTAGCCGGCGACGAAGTCGTCGACCACCCGGCGGCGGAACGGCTCGGTCAGGTCCCACACGTAGAAGGGGATACCGAGCCGGTCGGCCACCCGACGTGCGTCGCGGGCGTCGTCGAGGGTGCAGCAGCCCTTGCCAGGCAGGCTTGAGGGCACGTCGGCCAGCTTCAGGTGCACGCCGCTGACGTCGTGGCCGGCTTGGACCAGCAGGGCCGCGGCCATCGACGAGTCGACGCCGCCCGACATCGCCACGAGCACGCGCACGGCTGCTAGGCGAACCCCCCGCCGGCGTCGCGCAGGCGCTTGACGCAGCTCAGGAAGGCCTGCAGCGCGGCGTCGATGTCGGCCCCGGTGGTGGTGCGCCCGCAGGTGAACCGCAGCTGCGCGCGGTCCGTTGGCGCACCGATGGCCACCAGCACGTGGCTGGGCTCGGCGGCGCCGGACTGGCAGGCCGACCCTGTCGACACCCCCACCCCGGCGGCGTCCAGCAGCAACAGCAGCGCCTCGCCGTCGCAGCCGGCGACGGCCACATGGGCGTTGTGGGGCAGACGTCGCTGCGGCGAACCGTTGAGGTCCACGCCCTCCACCGCCAGCAGTCCCTCCAGCAGTCGGTCGCGCAGGGCCCGCAGCCGGGGTACTTCGACGTCCATCGTGCTCGCCGTCAGCGCGGCCGCGGCGCCGCAGCCCACGATGCCCGCGGTGTTGAGCGTGCCCGAGCGCACCCCCCGCTCCTGACCGCCGCCGTGCAGCACGGAGTGGGCCGCCAGGTCGCGGCGCAGCACGAGCACGCCGACGCCCTTGGGGCCGTTGAACTTGTGCGCCGACAGGGCCAGCGCCCCGACGCCCCAGTCATCCAGTTCCAGCGGTGCCCGGCCGAAGGCCTGCACGGCGTCGCTGTGCAGCGGCACCCCGCGCTCGGCCAGCACCGGACCGATCACATCCAGCGGTTGGATGGTGCCGAGCTCGTTGTTGGCCGCCATGACGCTGACGAGGACGGTGTCGGCACGCACCGACGCCAGCAGTCGCTCGGCGTCGACCACCCCGTCGGGCTGGGGTGGCACCACGGTCAGAGCGAAGCCCTGGTGCGCGGCGAGCCACTCGCAGGACTCGATGACGGCGTGGTGCTCGATGGCGGTGGTCACCAGGTGTGCCCCGCGCCCGGCCTCGCGGGAGGCCCAGGCGATGCCCTTGACCGCCTGGTTGTCGGCCTCGGTGCCCCCGGAGGTGAACAACACCTCCAGCGGCGCCACGCCGAGCGCCTCGGCGACCTGCTCGCGGGCGCTCTCCACCGCCGCACGCGCCAAGCGCCCGGGCGCGTGGCGCGACGAGGGGTTGCCGAAGCCGGCCTCCAGGTAGGGACGCATCGCGGCCAGGACGCCAGGGTCCAGCGGCGTCGTCGCGGCGTGGTCGAGGTAGACGCTCATCGCCGCCACCGTAGCGCCGCGCTGGCCCTGATGGGCCGCCCAGCGGCGCCAGGTCGTGAACGTCTCCGGGCCCAGGCGACCGCGCAGCGG
>DASZOD010000195.1:0-9451 GCA_035550935.1 Egibacteraceae bacterium
GCTTCATGCTGCGCGTGGCCGCCGAGGCGCTGGCCGGCCACGCGCTCACCGCCCGTCTGTGGATCATGGCCGGCTGGGTGCTTCCGGTGGTCGCGACCGCGGTGGTGCTTGGGGTCTTTGCCTACGCCGCCGCCAGACGTGACCTGCGCTGTCGGCCGACGGTGCTGCTGACCGGGATCATGGCGCTGCTCGTCTTCGCCGCCACGGCCTACCTGCGCGGCAGCGGCGCCTCGCTGGTGTGGCCGCCAGGGAGCCCCCACATGCTGTCGGGCCGGTACGCGTTCGTACCGGTGGCGCTCGTGCTGTCCATGCTGGCCATGCTGCTGGACTCCCGCCCGCCGCAACTGTCGGCCTCGGCGTGGCGCAACTGGCAGGTGGGCGCGTTGGCCATGCTGTCCTTCGTCGCCGGCCAGAACTTCTTCGTCGCCAACGCCCGCTCGGCGGGCCCGAGCTGGAGCGCCGAACTGGCCGAGGCCCGCGCTTCCTGCCCCACCGACCCCGACGGCACCGTGGCGGTGCCGATCTCGCCGCCGCCGGGCTGGTTCGCCTACCTGCCCTGCGAGCAGGTCGTCGGCTCCGGAGACGCGCTGGGTCCAGCGGCTCCGCGACCACCTCGTCGATGAGACCCTAGTGGTCATGGCCCCTGGCGGGACCACCTCGGACGACTGAAAATGCGCGAAACGGGCCGTGTCTCTGCCGGCACCCCCCCACCATGACGGCGCGATGACACACGTGGCCGATCAAGGCAGCCGGCTGCCCGCATCGCCCACGTGTGGGATGGAGGCTGCAAAGGCCGGGTCAGGTCGTCGCCCTGACCAAGGCCGACGCCGCATGAGCTCAGCCCCCCAGCGCCGCTCGATGGCACTTTTACCCTAGGTCAAGCGCTCTGGTAGCCAGCGGCTGGGTTCGTGGTCGTGGGGCGGTGCAACCCCGGAGGCCCTTGCCAGGCGCCGCGTCCGTGGAGGAACCTACGCCAGGTGAGCGCACAGCCGGCGCCGACGACATGATGCCGCTGACCCGGGGACCTCTGCAGGAGCCATCCCGCTGTGGCGCCGGCCACTCGACGGGCGGACCGCTGGAACCCGCGCTCAGGAGCGGCTAGCAACGCACGCACAAGGAGGCACGATGGACATCCGAGAGGCTCTGCGTCGTGCGGTCGGCGGCTTCGACCGCCGCATCGAGGCCATGAGCGCCGCCCAGTGGCACGGCCCGACGCCGTGCAGCGAGTGGGACGTGCACGCCCTGGTCAACCACGTCGTCTACGAGCTGCGGTGGATCCCCCCGCTGCTTGCGGGCAGCACCGTGGACGAGGTCGGCGACCGCTTCGAGGGCGACCTGCTCGGCGACGATCCCCGGGGGGCGTGGAAGGCGGCGGCGAGGGACGCCCTCGACGCCGCCGGCCGAGGCGGCGTGCTGACCCAGCCGGTCCAGCTGTCCTCCGGCGAGCGCAGCGGGGAGGACTACCTGACCGAGGTCACCACCGACGTGACCGTCCACACGTGGGACCTGGCCCGGGCGGTCGGCGCGGACGAGCGGCTCGACCCTGAGCTGGTCGAGGTCGCCTACGCCATGCTGGAGCCGCAGGTGGAGGAGTGGCGGGCCGGCGGCGCCTTCGGCGCGGCGGTCACCGTGCCCGCCGGGGCCGACCGCCAGACGCAGCTGCTGGCCCTGGTGGGACGCCAGGCGTAGCGCCAGCGGGCGACCGTCGGCGAGGCGCAGCGCCCTGGTCAGACCGCCTGGCGGTGCAGGAAGGAGCGCGCCTCGGCGGCGGCGAGGACCGCGTCGATTTCGGCCACCATGCCGCACGCGTCGTCGGCGTCCTGCTGCTCGCAGGTGTCGGCGGCCGCCGCGAGCAGCTCAGCCCTGAGGTGCTCGAGGCTGACCAGGGCCGCAGCCGCGGCCGGCCCGCCGCGGTCCACGGCGGCGATCGCCCCGCACGCGTCCAGGACGACCTCGCGGATGACCGTGCCCACTGGCGTCTCCTCGTGCGTGTCGCTGACGGTGGACGCCACCGAGGCTGCCACAGGGCTGTGACAAGGAGAAGGAACCGGTGCAGCCGGGGCGTTGCCGCCCGGATCGGCTCAGTAGCCCAGATCGATCGGCGCCCACTGGCCGATGCTCGCCATCACGACGGCCAGGACCACGAGGGCGGCCAGGGCACACAGGCCGACGAGGAAGGCCCCGAAGCCCACGGCGCCCCAGGCGAGCAGCAACGGAGCCGAGCGGATCCGGCCGCCCGCCGCCAGGTGGTCGCGCACCGCCCAGACGATCGTCACGGCCGCCACGAGACCTCCCAGGACGGCTGCGAGCGCGACGAGCACCGGCGGATCCTAGCGCCCCGGCAAGGCGCAACGGCGGGTCAGGTCGACCTGCCGCGCAGCACCTTCACGACGGCCGCCGCCAGCGCCGCCACCGCGGTGAGCTTGACGAGCCTCTTCAGCGCCGCCAGGGCGACTGCGCCCTTGGCGACCGTTGCCGTCTTGTCCATGTGCTCTCCTCACACCCGACGCCGGCCTGCGTCACCTGTGCCCCCGAGTCGGCCCGCCGATGCGCCTGGCCGGGCGGTCGCGTCCACGTTCCGGTCCGCCGCCGTCCGGGAACGGTCCCTGCCGGTGCCGATCGTGGACCAGGCCACGCCAACAGGGGAGCCCGCATGAGCACGGATCAGGAGCCGAGCGCGCAGCCCACCGGGGATGCACCTGCTGATGAGGCCGAACTCGCCGAGCGGCTGGACGAGCTCGAGGAGCGCATCGAGCAGGTGCGCCGGAAGGCCGACGACACCGAGGGCATATCCCCCGAGGACTACCAGTACACCGAGGAGGACAGGCAGGCCGAAGAGGAAGCCGAGGAGGAGGCCGAAGAAGCAGAGCCCGAGGAGGTAGAGGCCGAAGAACCGGCAGCCGAGACGGACGCCGAAGAAGCAGAGGCCGAAGCGCAAGAGGCAGGACAGCCCGAGGACGAGGAAGCGGCCGGCGGGTGACCCTCCAGGTCGGCCGGTCGTCAGTCAGGCCGGCGAAGGCCAAGCGTGGCCAGCTCGAGCTGAGCCAGGGCCAGGTAGTCGTGCCTGGCCAGCGCTGCGCCAGGGTCGGCGACCGCTTGGGTCAACAGGCGCAGGGGCCGCCTGGCCACGGCCCGGTACGCGAAGACCCGCAGGTCCGCCGAAGTGTCGCGCAGCGCCGCGGCGGCACTGGCCTCGCGGATCCAGCGCAGCCGGCGGGCCAGATAGCCCACCACGACGACCAGCACACCGCCGGCGGCGACCAGCACGCCAAGCCAGAAGGCCAGCGAGACCACCGCGTCCTGTTGGGCCTGCCCTGCGTCGGCGAGACTGTGCCCCGCGGATGCCGCGTGCGCGAACGGTGACCGCAAGGCCCGGCCGGCGACCGGGACCTGCCCCACGCCCTGCGCCGCGCCTTCCATGGCGGCGGCAATCGCCTGCCCCCCGTCCTCCAGGGCGCGCCCTGGGGCGGCCAGCCGCGACACCAGCCCGTGCAGCCACGTCCCGACCCGCACGGAGAACAGGACCGCCACGGTGGCGAGGAGGTCGGCGACGACCTGACGACGTCGCTTCGGCGGGACCTCGGCGTACAGCTTCATGTCCACTCCTGACCTCGGCCTCGGTGCCGCCCCGACTTGCGCGGGGGTGCGGCCTGGGCGACCCTAGCGACATGCCCAGTCACACCTTGGCTGCAGGCGGGCGCGGGGAGGCGGCAGCGTGACCGGCGATCGGGGCTTCGCCGTGGTGTTCGACGTCGACGGGACGCTGGTCGACAGCGAGCGCCACGGCCATCGGGTGGCGTTCAACGATGCCTTCGAGGAGTTCGACCTGCCCTACCGCTGGGACGAGGAGCAGTACGGGCGGCTGCTGCGCGTCACCGGGGGCCAGTCGCGCCTGCGCCACTTCCTGGAGGAACAGGGCGAGCCCCCCGAGCGGGCCGACGACCTCGCGGCGCGCCTGCACGCCCACAAGACCGAACGCTTCCGCGCGCTGATCGACGAGGGCGCGATCCCCGCCCGACCCGGCGTCGAGCGGCTGTTGGCCGAGCTCGACGCGGACGGGACCACCGTCGCCATCACCACGACCGGCTCCCGGGAGTGGGTCGAGCCGCTGCTGGACCTGCTGTTCGGCGCCGGGCGCTTCGCCGCCATCGTCGCTGGCGACGACGTCGCCGACCGCAAGCCCGACCCCGCCGCCTACCTGAAGCTGCTGGACCGTCTCGGCCTGCCGCCCGAGGTGGTGGTGGCGGTTGAGGACTCCGCCGAAGGCGTCCAGGCCGCCCGGGCGGCACAGCTGGCCTGCTTGGCCGTGGTCAACGACTACACCCGCGACCAGGACCTGTCGGCGGCCCAGCTCGTCGTCGACGGCTTCGGCGATCCCGGCGAGGCCTCGGTCCTGCACGGGCCCGCCGACCTGCTCGACGGCGGCGCGGTGCGCCCCGCCACCCTGCGGGGGCTGCTGGAGGTCTCCGGACCCGGCAAGTCACCCACCTCCGCGGCGGGACGCTGAGGCCTCGGCCTCCCGCCGGGCGTTGGTCTGCGCCCCGCGGGATGCGCCCTCCATGTCGACGGCCCGGGGCAGCAACAGCCGCACCGTCGTGCCCCGGCGGGGCTCGGAGTCGAGCTGCAGGTCAGCGCCGAGCAGTTCGGCGCGTTCGCGGATGCCGTCCAGGCCGTAGTGCATCGGGCCGGCCAGCTCGCGGCCGGCGGCCTCAGGGTCGAAGCCGCGACCGTCGTCGGCGACCTCGAGGAGGACCCCGCTGTCGTCGGCGCGCAGCCGCACGGTCACGGCGCTGGCCTCGGCGTGCTTGCCGACGTTCTGCAACGCCTCCTGGGCGATGCGGTAGACCGCGGTCTCGACGTGCTCAGGCAGCTGGCAGGGGTCCGCGGAGACGTCGACGGCCAGCCCCGGCAGCGACCGGGCCAGGCTCTCCAGGCTGGCGGCCAGCCCCAGGTCGTCGAGCACCGGAGGGCGCAGGCCGGCGATGGCGAAGCGCGTCTCGTCCAGCGCCCCGGCCGCCAGCGACTGCGCCGCGGCGATCTGCTCGGCCGCGTAGCCGGGGTCGCCGGGAATGGCGTCGGCGGCCGCCGACAGGTGGAACGACAGGCTGACGATGCGCTGGCTGATGCCGTCGTGGATCTCGCCGGCCAGCCGCCGCCGCTCACGTTCCTGCAGTTCCACGGTGCGCTCCGCGAAGCGCTCCAGGGCCTCCTCCCGCTCGGCCAGCCGCTGGTGTAGGCGGGCGTTCTCGATCGCCCCCGCCATGAGACCGGCCACCGAGCGCAGCAGGTCGACGTCGGACTCGCCGAACTCGCGTCGCCGGCGCGTGTGCACGTTGAGGACGCCCACCAGGTGGCCGGGCCTGGCGACGATCGGCACCGACGCCATGGACGTGAACTCCTCGCCGCGCAGCTCCGGGATGTACTCGTAGCGCGGGTCGGAGCGCTTGTCGTCGGTGATGACCGCCGGCTCGCCGTGCGCCGCCACCCAGCCCGACACCCCCTGGCCGAGCGCCAGCGTGATCTGACCGGCGAGCCGGTCGAACGGCGGGGTGGCCCCGCGCAGCACGAGCCGATCGGCTTCCAGCAGGTGCACGAAACACACGTCGGTCGCGGTGGTCTCGGTGATGAGCGCGGCGACGCCCTGGAGGATGTCGTCGAGATCGAGCCCGGCCGAGATCGTCTCGATGATGCGGCTGAGCAGCCGGGCCTCGTGCTCGGCGTCGGCCAGGCCCAGCCGGGTGGGACTCAGTGGAACACCCCCTCGCGCAGCGCGACGGCGATCGCCCCGGCCCGGTCGGCCACCTCCAGCTTGCGGTAGATGGCCCGGGTGTGGCTCTTGACGGTCTCCTCGCTGACCACCAGCTTCGAGGCGACGGCCTTGTTCGACAGGCCGGCGACGAGCAGGGACAGGACCTCGGACTCGCGCTGGGTCAGGCCCAGGTGTGCGCCCGGCCAGAACTCGCCGCTGTGCAGCTTGGCCGCCGACAGCGCCACCCTGCCGGCCAGACTGGGGTCGACGACCGTCTCGCCCTCCTGCATGCGCTCGAGGTGCTCGACGAGCTCGGCGCCCTTGACCCGCTTGAGCAGGAAGCCCGCGGCGCCCAGGCGCAGCGCCTGGAACAGGTACTGCTCGTCGTCGTAGACGGTCAGGAACACCACCCGGCACCGGGGGCGGCGCTTGAGGATCTCCGCGCACAGGTCCAGGCCGCTCGCGCCCTTGAGGCGCACGTCCAGCAGCACCGCGTCGGGCTCGGTCCGCGCCAGCACCTTCAGCGCCTCGTCGGCGTCGCTGGCCTCCCCAACGATCTCCACCCGGTCCCGGTAGGCGCGCAGCATCGCCTTGAGCCCGTCCAGGACCATCTGGTGGTCGTCGACGATCACCACCCGGATCGGCGTGGCCGGGTCGGTTGCCATAGCGGCAGCGTACGGCGTCGACCGGCTGCGCGTGCAAGCGCGCGCGAGAATGCCTCCCCGCGTCCTGCGTCCCGCGCCCGGCGGCCGCATCGGCCACCCGCCGGTCGATGGCGGACTCCCCTGCCAAGACGCCCTTCCGGGGGAGGCGCCGCGGCCTTCGCGCTCCTATGGTTTAGTCGGGCGCGCGTCGGTCGCCCCTGGTTGGAACCTGGTAGAGGAGGTGCGGTCGTGGTCGACAAGCTGGTGCGCATCCGGCGAGCCCTGCTCGACACCGGGGCGCCCCGGCCACGACCGACCATGCTGGCGGTGGCCGGGGACAGCGCCTCGGGCAAGACCACCCTGGCCCGCGGGCTGGTGGAGGCGCTCGGTGAACAGCGCTGCGTCTCGCTGTGCGTCGGCGACTACCACCGCTACGACCGCGAGGAGCGCCGCGGCCTGCCCTTCACGCCGCTGCATCCGGACTGCAACTACGTCGAGATCATCGAGCAGCATCTGCGCCTGCTGGCCTCGGGGCAGCCGATCCTCAAGCCGGTCTACGACCACAGCACGGGCACGCTGGCCCGCCCGGAGCTCGTCGAGCCACGCGACATCGTGATCGTCGAGGGCGTGCTGCCCCTGTACACGCGGCTGTTGCGTGCCTGTTTCGACGTGAGCGTCTACCTGGATCCACCCGAGCCGATACGCCGCCGGTGGAAGGTCGCCCGCGACGTCCACAGGCGTGGCTACCGCGAGGAGGAGGTGCTGGCCGAACTCGAGCGGCGCGAACCGGAGTCGGCGGCCTTCGTCCGTCCCCAGCGCCGCTGGGCCGACATCGTCGTGCGTTTCGCGCCCATCGACAGCAGCCAGGACCCGCCCGGTGCGCCCTTGAGCGCGACGCTGCTGCTGCGGCCCACCGTCCGCCACCCCGACCTGGGGGCGGTGCTGGGCCCCGACGGCACGCCAGTGCTGCATCGGACGCTCAACCGCGACCAGGGCGGCACGCCTGTCGACGCGCTGCACATCCACGGGCATGCGCCGCGTGAGGAGAGCCTGGTGGTCGAGAAGCTGATCTGGCAGAGCCTGAGCCACGGCGACGGCGTCCCCGAGTCGCTGGGGCTACTCGACGACGGTGCCCGCAGCGAGCCGCTGGCGCTGACCCAGCTCGTCGTGCTCTTGTCGCTGCTGGGCACCGTCGACTGATTCCCACAGCGACGCGGCTGCGTCCCCAGGGGACCTCAAGGCCGCCCCCGTGCCGGTCGATAGGCCGGCGGGAACGCCCGTTCCCCGTGCCCCGTGCCAGGGAGTCCCCGTCCGTGGCCACCGCCGTGGAGCTGCTGCGCCCACACCTGGACCGTCCCATCGTCGCCGCCGGCGCCTTCGTGCGGCGGGATGGCAGGTGGTGGCGCCCCCGGGCGCTGCTCGCGGTCACCGCCGACGCGGTCTTCCTGTTCGAAGCCGGAGCGCGTTGGACGCCCACGCGCATGCTGGCGGCGTGGGGCCGGGCGACCGTCGGCGTCGAGGTGACCCACGCCCCGCCGGCGTCGCCGCCGCTGCGCGGGACCTGGTTGGCGGCGCCGCTGCTGGTCGGCCCCACGGTCAGGCTCCTGCCCGTCGGCGCGCCAGCGCTGGTGCTGCACGGCGTCGACGCCGCCGCTGCGGCCGTCGCCGCGGAACTCTTGGCGGGCGGCTGACCTCGTGCCGGCCGGGCGGCGCGTCGCCGCCGTCGCCGGGCCGCGGCGCACGGGCGGCGGCCGTGCGTCGGGTCAGGTCAGACATCCCCGCAACGCGGCGGCGCCGTCGCGGCGTGGGTCGGCCGCCGCGCCGGCGCGGGCGATGAGGCTGACACCGCCGAAGTAGTGGTGCAGCCGGTCCCAGCGGCGCAGCTGGTAGCCGGCGTGGGCTACCGCCTGCAGCGCCTGCTCGGTGAAGCCAGGCTCGACGTGGACCAGCGACCCCACCGGGTGCAGCCGGGGACGCTCGACGGCGACCGCCGGCTCGACCGCTTCGCCCAGGACGCCAGCCAGGACCTGCACCAGGGCGCTGCGGATCCGCGTGCCGCCCGCCGAGCCTCCCGCCAGCACCAGACCGTCGTCGTCGGCGGCCACGGTGGGCGTCATCAGGCTGTCCATGCGTGCCCCCGGCTCCAGCGGACCTGACCGCAGGTCGGCTTCTCCCAGCATGCTGTTGAGGTGGACGTCCAGGCCCGGAAGGAAGTCCCCTGAGCCCAACCCCAGCGTGGTGGTGGCGACGCAGGCGTTACCGCCGGCGTCGACCGCGGTGACGTTGGTCGTGTGCCCGGTAGTGTCCGCGACTGCGCCGCAGCTTGCCGCCACCGGACCGTCGGGGGCCAGCGCCCGCAGCAGCGCACGGGCGCGGTCGCCCTCGCCCAGACCGGCCAGCGCCGGCAGCCGGCGCAACGCGTCGAGCACCCCAGACAGGCCGCGGCGCGCCGACACCCGGGTCCCCGCGTAGACCACCTGCGCCGGCGACGGCCAGCGCACCCGGTAGGCCTCCAGGTCGGCGCGCGTCACCAGGCCGCCGTGCTCCCGCATGAGCGCCAGCAGGACCTCGGCCACCGCGCCGCGGTAGAAGCTGGCGGCGCCTTCGCCGGCCAGCAGCTCCAGCGCCCGCACCAGCCCGGGCTGGTGGAGCCGCTCGCCCGCCGCCAGCAACCGCCCGCCGGGTGCGTAGATGTGCGCGCCCTCGTTCATCGTCATCACCGGGGCCAGCATCGCCAGGCAGTGGGCGTGGGTCGCCGGCATCGACACCCCCGAGCGGGCCAGCCGCAGGGCTGGCTCCACCAGCCGCGGCCAGGGCAGCCGGCCCCATCGCCGCCACAGCGCCTCACAGCCGGCCGGGACACCGGGCACGGCACAGGAGGCGATCCCGACCTCGTAGGGGACCACGGCGGTGCCGAAGGAGATGTCCACCGCGACCCGCACGGCCCCGGGTCCGGGCAGCCGCAGCCCGGGGACCGCGACGAAGAAGTCGACCAGCTGGGCACGCCTGGCGGCGGCGTCCCACCACACCGCATGACCTCCGCCGGCCAGGCCGGTCA
>DASZOD010000196.1:0-12496 GCA_035550935.1 Egibacteraceae bacterium
GAAGGAAGGTGCGCAGCTCCCGAGCAGACTGTTGCACGCGATCATCGTCGGCTGCTGCAGACGCTGCGAGCACGACGGTCGACAGCTGCGCGATGCGCTCCCACGTGGCGGCGTCCACCCCGAACGGCGCAGCCGTCTCGGCGACGAAGGCCCCGAGCCGATCCACCTCGTCGAGGAGATCCCCGCGACCCGGGTCGTGCGCCAGCCCGTCAGTGGCGAGAAACAGGTCGCCCATGGCGCGCTGTGCCGACACGTCGGCGGCCACGGCGTCTTCGTAGTCCAGGTCGTGGTGGTCCGGGCGGCGCCCGATCCGGGTCGCGTCGTCGACCGCCTCCGCCAGGCCGAGCAGGGCTTCCCCGGGGCGGTCGTCACCGAGATACTCTCGGATCACCGCACGGGCGCGCGGCGCGTCGGCGTCGCCGACCCACACCGAGGGACGCATCTCCGCCTCGGCGGGACGAACACCGCCGTCGGCGGTGATGTGCTCACCGCGAACGCTCGCGTCGATGAACGCCGCGTGCAGCACACCCTGCACGAGGTAGGCCTCAGCGAGGTCCTGCGCTACATGGACCTGCCGCACGCGCATCCCTCCCCGCCGGCCGCAGCAGCCAGGCGCCACGAGCGGGGCGGGCTGACGGCGCTCACCACGTCGGCGGCTCCTGGTAGGTGCCGAAGACCTCCCTCATGGCCCCGCAGATCTCGCCCAGCGTCGCGTCGGCCCGCACCGCGTCCACGATCACCGGCACGAGGTTGGCATCACCGCGGCAGGCGCGCTTGACGCGCTCCAGCGCCGCGGCGGCCCCGGCCCCGTCGCGGCCGGCGCGGAAGGCGGCGAGCCGCTCGCGCTGGGCCAGCTCCACCTCCTTGCCGATGCGCAGGGTCCGCAGCTCGCCGGCGTCGGGGTCCTGGTGGACGTTGACGCCCACGACGCGCTTGACGCCGTTCTCGAGCTGGCGCTGGTAGCGGAACGCCGCCTCGGCGATCTCCGCCATGAACCAGCCGCTCTCGATGCCGCGCAGCAGGCCGGCGGTGACGCTGCCGTCGTCGGACAGTTCCTCGACGATCCTGCGCAGGTACCCGTCGGCGTCTTCCTCGACCTTGTCGGTCATCCACTCCACGAACCACGAGCCGCCCAGCGGGTCGATGGTGTTCGTGACCTCGGTCTCCTCGGCGATGATCTGCTGGGTGCGCAGCGCGACGCGCGCGGCGTGGTCGGTCGGCAGCGCGAGCACCTCGTCCAGAGCGTTCGTGTGCAGCGACTGGGTGCCGCCCAGCACCGCCGCCAGCGCCTCGATCGCGGTGCGCACGATGTTGTTGTCGGGCTGCTGGGCCGTCAGCGACACCCCGGCGGTCTGGGTGTGAAAACGCATGAGCATGGCCCGTTCGCTGCTGGCCTCGTAGCGCTCGCGCAGCCAGCGGGCCCAGATGCGCCGGCCGGCGCGGAACTTGGCGATCTCCTCGAAGAAGTCGATGTGGGCGTCGAAGAAGAAGCTGAGGCGCGGCGCGAAGCGGTCGACGTCCAGACCCCGGGACCTGCCCAGCTCGACGTAGCTGAAGCCGGCCGCCAGGGTGAACGCCAGCTCCTGGGCCGCGGTCGAACCGGCCTCGCGGATGTGGTAGCCCGACACGCTGATGGGGTGGTAGCGGGGCACGTGCTGGCTGGTGAACTCCAGCAGGTCGCCGATCAGGCGCAGGTGTGGCTGCGGGGGGAACAGCCACTCCTTCTGGGCGATGTACTCCTTGTAGATGTCGGTCTGCAGCGTCCCGGCCAGCGTCGCCAGGTCGTGGCCCTGGCTCTCGGCGGCCACGCAGTACATCGCGAACAGCACGACCGCGGGTCCGTTGATCGTCATCGACGTGGTGATCTCACCCAGCGGGATGCCGTCGAACAGCCGCTCGACGTCGGCGATCGTGTCGACGGCGACGCCGCAGTGGCCGACCTCCCCCTCGGCCTCGGGCTCGTCCGAGTCGCGTCCCATCAGCGTGGGCATGTCGAACGCCACCGACAGCCCGTGCTGGCCGGCGCGCAGCAGGTCGTGGTAGCGCGCGTTGGTGTCGGCGACGCTGCCGAAGCCCGCGAACTGGCGGATCGTCCACGGCTTCCCGCGGTACATCGACGGGTACACGCCCCGGGTGAACGGGTACAGGCCGGGGAAGCCGATCCTGGCCGGGTCGGGCGTGTAGTCGTGCGGCCCGACCAGCGGGGGCACCTCGACGTCGGACAGGGTGGTGAAGCGCTCGCCGCGTTCGGGCGTGGCCGCGTAGCGGCGCTCCCACTCGTCGGCCATGCGTCGCAGCTCCTCAGGGGTCATCGAGCGCCTCCGGCGAGCCCACCAGCCACACGCCGTCGTGGACGGCCTCGACCGCGATGGGATTGGAGCGCCGACGCTGCCGCCGCCACTCTGCCGGGGTCCAGGCCACGGGTTCGACCGCGTCGGGCGGCTTGCCCAGAGCGGCCAAGCGGTCCAGCGCCCGCTCAGGCAGGCGTTCAGCCACAACCAGGACGTCCACGTCGCTCCAGACGTTGAAGTCCCCGCGCGCAACCGAGCCGAACACCACGACCGCGCGCGCGCCCAACTGCGGGTCCAGATCTTGTGCGAAGCGCTCGGCGCGGGCGATCAGGGCGGCCCGCTCGGCTCGGCGTCGGGCGATCACCTGCTGCGGGCTCACCACGGGCCGGTCTCCCGGTCCGCTGACCGGCCCGCCCCGCTGCCGGCCTCCCGGTCCGCTGACCGGCCCGTCCCGCTGCCGGCCTCCTGGTCGGCGGCGGCCTCCAGCGCGGACCAGGCGCGGGCGACGAAGCCGACGATCAGTTCGGCATCGGCCAGGGCCTGAGCCGAGTCGGCGGCGGTGTAGTGGTCCGACGGAGCCCCGCCGGGCAGGGCGTCGGGGTAGCGCGACGGCAGGTAGTGGCGGGCCAGCCGCCCCAGCGCCTGGGGTGCCTCCTCGGGCAGCCGTGACCCGGCCGCCTGGACCACCGCGCCGGCGAGCGCCGACAGGTCGTGCCCGCGGACCCCGGCTCCGGCGCCCGCCCCGCGCAACAGCCCCTTGATCGCCAGCTGCGCCGCCTGCTCGGCGTGCAGGCAGGCGTGGTGATGCTGGCCGTGCTCGGCCGTCAGTCGGGCCGTGGTCAGCGACGAGTCCGCGGCGCGTCGCCAGCGCTCGTACTCGGGGCCGTCCAGCAGACGCAGGACCACCACCTCCAGGGCGATTGTCGCACGCAGGCACCTCCGGCGGTCTGTGGCCGCTCAGCCCTGGCCGGTGAGGCGGGCGCCGGTCACGAAGTAGGCGACCTGGCGGGCCATCTCGACGCCGTGGTCGGCGATGCGCTCGTAGTAGCGGGCGATGAGCGCGAGGCTGACGGTCTCCTCGACCGACTGCCTGCCGGTATACAGCTCGGTCAGCAGGCACTTCTCCAGCAGGTCGACCTGGTCGTCGCGCTCCTGCAACTCGTTGGCGGCCAGCCCGTCGTGCGCTTGCCAGGCCGCCAACGCTCCCGCGAAGATCTCCGCCGACACCGACCCCAGGAGCGCGACCGTCCCGCGCAGCTCCTGGGCCATCGCCGGCGGGTGCACCCACGTCAGCGAGTCGGCCACGTGGCGCAGCAGGTCCCCCGAACGCTGCACGTCCAGGCTGGAACGCAACACCGCGACCACCCGGCGCAGGTCGCCGGCGACCGGCGACTGGCGCGCGAGCAGGGCGTAGCAGGCCTCCTCCAGCCGCACGCAGCGGCGGCCGACCTCAACGTCGACGTCGCCCATCTTCGCGGCGGCGTGGACGTCGGCCTCCAGGAAGGCCGTCGTGACGGGCTGGATCATGTCGGCCACCAAGCGCCCGGCGGCGACCAGGTGGGCGTCGCAGCGGGTGAGCTGGCGACGGAAGTCCAGGCGTGGACCACCCGGTTGGCGCCGCTCTCGTTCCAGCCAGTCCAGCGGGTCGGGGTCCTGCGGGATCGGGGGGATGCTCACGGTGCCATTCTGCCGGTGCGCAAGGCCTGCACGGCGGATTCCGGTGGACGCACGGTAGCAGGTGGGCAAACGATCGGTGAACGCCCGCTCAGACCACTGGCTAGACATTAGGGTGGCGGCGATGGCCGCCGGACCGAGCTTGCGGATCCTCGCGCGCTCGGGGCACCCCGATTTCCTCGACCTGCCCTGGGAGCGCCCTCTGAGCGCCTGGGCCGACGACCGCCTTGTGGAGGTCGCCCGGGGGATCCACCGCCACGTCGTGCGCTTCGTCGACTACGGGGGGCGCCTGTACGCCCTCAAGGAGCTGCCGGCCCGGCTGGCGGAACGCGAGTACCGCATGCTGCGGCAGATGGCCGAGGAGGGCCTGCCCGTCGTCAAGGTCGTCGGCGTCGTCAGCCGGATGGGACTGGACGACGTGCTCGTCACCCGCTACCTGGACTACTCGCTGCCCTACCGGACGCTGTTCACCCACCGCCGGCCGCAGCCGGCAGAAGCGGACCTGCGCGGCCTGCAGGACCGCCTGCTCGACGCCCTGGTCATGCTGCTGGTGCGGCTGCACCTGGCCGGCTTCTTCTGGGGGGACTGCTCGCTGTCGAACACGTTGTTCCGCCGCGACGCCGGCGCGCTCGCCGCCTACGTCGTCGACCTGGAGACCGGCGAGTGGCATCCCGAGCTCAGCCCGGGTCAGCGGGCCGCCGACCTGACCCTGACCCAGGAGAACGTCGTCGGCGGGCTGATGGACCTGCAGGCGCAGTTCGGTCTTCCGCCCGACCCCGATCCGGTGGAGACGGCCGACGAGCTGGGCCGGCGCTACCGGCGGCTGTGGGACGAGCTCACCACCGAAGAGTTCATCGGCGCCGACGAGCGCTACCGGGTCGAGGCGCGCATCCGCCGGCTGAACGAGTTGGGCTTCGACGTCGACGAGGTCGAGTTTCTCGCCGGCGAGCGCGGCGACCGGCTGCGGCTGCGCACCTGCGTGGCCGAGCAGGGCCATCACCGCCGGCGGCTGCTGGAGCTGACGGGCCTGGAAGCCCAGGAGAACCAGGCCCGCAGCCTGCTCAACGACCTCGCGAGCTTCCGCGCGGGGCTCGAGCAGGCGGCCGGACGGTCCGTGCCCGACCAGGTGGCCGCCTACCGCTGGCTGGTGGAGATCTTCCAGCCGACGGTCGCGTCGATCCCCGAGCAGCTGCGCGGCAAGCTCGAACCCGTCGAGGTCTTCCACGAGGTCATCGAGCACAAGTGGTTCCTGTCCGAGCACGCCGGCCACGACGTCGGCGTCGAAGAGGCGGCGCGCTCCTACATGGCCACGGTCCTGCCCGGCGTCCCCGACGAGCGGGCGGTCATCGCCACCGACGATGAGGTCCACGCCGGTTACATGGGCTACGGCTGAGGCTCCGGCTGACCGGGCCGCACCCGCCGAGTGACCGGGCCACCCCGCCGGGTGATCGGGCCACCCCGCCGGCTGACCGGGCCGCACCCCGCCGCCAGGCGCGACGGTATGCTGCTGTCCCGCCGAGCGCTGGAGGTGCAGCCGTGACCGAGGCCTCGCTAAGCCAGGCGCCCGAACGCAACCTCGCCGTCGAGCTGGTACGTGCCACCGAGGCCGCGGCCCTGGCCGCGGGGCGCTGGATGGGGCGCAACGACAAAGAGGCCGGCGACCAGGCCGCCGTCGACGCGATGCGCCTCATGCTCAGCACGATCGAGATGGACGGCGTGGTGGTCATCGGCGAGGGCGAGAAGGACCACGCGCCGATGCTGTTCAACGGCGAGAAGGTCGGCACCGGCAACGCGCCGCAGGTCGACGTCGCCGTGGATCCCGTGGACGGCACCCGCCTGCTGGCGCAGGGCCGGCCGGGGGCGCTGGCGGTCATCGCGCTCGCCCCGCGGGGGGCGATGTTCAACCCGGGGCCGATGCACTACATGCTCAAGTGGGTGGTGGGCGCCGACGCCGCGGGCAGCGTCGATATCGACGCCCCCATCGGCGACAACCTGCGCAAGGTCGCCAAGGCCAAGGGCAAGGACGTCAACGACCTGGCGGTCATCATGCTGGACCGCCCGCGCCACGAGCAGATGATGCGGGAGGTGCGCGAGGCCGGCGCGCGGCTGCGGTTGATCATGGACGGGGACGTCGCCGGCGGGCTGCTGGCCGCCATGCCCGAGAAGGCGGTGGACGTCCTGGTCGGCATCGGTGGCACCCCGGAGGGGGTGACGACCGCCTGCGCGGTGCAGGCCCTGGGCGGGGACATGTTCGGTCGCCTGTGGCCCAAGGACGACGAGCAGCGCCGCGAGGGTGAGGAGGCGGGCTACGACCTGGACGCGCCGCTGGACACCGACACGCTGGTGTCCAGCACCGACACGTTCTTCGCCTGCACCGGCATCACCACCGGCGACCTCGTCGAGGGCGTGGTGTACCGGCCCGGCGGCGCGGTCACCGAGTCGCTGTGCATGCGCGGCAAGTCCGGTACGGTGCGCTACATCCAGGCCCGCCACAACCTCGACAAGGTCAGGGACTACGTGTCTTCCGAGTCCGGCTGAGCGCCACGACCTGAGGGCCGGGGTCTGTTCACCCGGCGTTCACCTGGACGTCAGCGCCACGACACCGGGCGCGGTGAACAATGGGGTCGTGCAGCGGATCCTGAGCGCTCGCAGCTGCCACGCGGCCGGATCGGCGCACCCGCGCCGCCGGGGACCTCCCGCTCCCTCCCACCATTGGGCGCTGCGGGTTCTCGCCGAAGCCCGGTTCCGTTCAACTTCCCCTCGCCGGACCGCAACCTGCCGGCCCTACCGTCGGGCCGACCGTGCCGAGGTGACCGAGGGAGAAGCATCCATGCACACGAACCGGCCGGCGGTGCTGGCCCTGGTGGCCGCGCTCGCGGCGGCCTGCGGAAACGCCCCCACAGGCGACCAGGCGCAGCCCCCCGGCGAGCAAGGGCAGGACGGCGGCCTGTCGGGCAGCATCCAGGTGGACGGCTCGTCGACGGTGGCGCCGCTGACCGACGCGATCGCCGAGGAGTACAACGCCGAGCACCCTGACGTCACCGTCAACGTGGGGGTGTCGGGCACCGGCGGGGGCTTCGAGCGCTTCTGCGCCGGCGAGACCGACATCTCCAACGCGTCGCGCCCCATCAAGGACGACGAGGTCCAGGCCTGCGGGCAGGCCGGCGTCGAGTACACCGAGGTCCGGGTGGGCACCGACGCTCTGACGATGGTCACCAACCCGGACACGCAGTTCGTGGACTGCCTGACCACCGAGGAGGTCACGCGGATCTTCGGCGCCGACAACCCGGCCACCACCTGGCAGCAGGTCCGCCCGCAGTTCCCGCCCGAGCCGCTGGAGGTCTTCGCACCCGGCACGGACTCGGGCACGTACGACTTCATGGTCGAAGAGGTGCTCGACCTCGAGGCGTCCCGGCAGGACTACAACGCCTCCGAGGACGACAACATCATCGCCCAGGGCATTATCGGCACGCCGAACTCGTGGGGGTTCTTCGGCTTCGCCTACTTCCAGGAGAGCGCTGACCAGCTCAAGGCGCTCGCCTACGACGCCGGCGCGGGCTGTGTCGAGCCCAGCGTGGAAACGGCCCAGGACGACTCCTACAAGATGGCCCGACCGCTGTTCATCTACGTCAACAACGAGGCGCTGGGCAAGCCTCAGGTCGCCGACTTCGTGACCTTCTACCTGGACACCGTCAACGACGTGATCGACGACGTCGGCTACATCGCCGCCCCCGACGAGCGCATGGAGCAGGGGCGCAGGGCCGTCGAGGAGGCCATCGCGGCCGCCGGCTGACGCCGGCGACCCGCAGGCCCGGAGGCCAGCCAGATGACCACGACCCCGCGAGTGGAGGCGCCCGGACGCCCGCAGGCCCAGACCTCTGCGCGGCTGCTGTCGGCGCGGCCGCGCCCCGGCGAGAAGGTCGTTCTGGGCGCCTTGTGGCTGTGCGGGGCGCTGTCGATCCTGACCACGGTCGGCATCGTCGTCGTGCTGTTCGTCGACGCCAGCGTCTTCTTCCGCCAAGTCTCCATCGTCGACTTCCTCAGCGACACCGCCTGGCATCCCTTCGGTGGTCTGGAGACCGGGCGCTTCGGGGTGCTGCCCCTGGTGACCGGCACCCTGCTGGTCACCGCCATCGCCGTGGTCCTGGCGGTGCCGCTCGGGCTGGGCTCGGCGCTGTACCTGTCGGAGTACGCGCCGACACGGGTGCGCCGAATCCTCAAGCCCATCCTCGAGATCCTCGCGGGCGTGCCCACCGTGGTGCTCGGCTTCTTCGCACTGCTGTTCGTCACCCCGCTGCTGCGGGCGCTGTTCGGCGTCTCCACGGTGAACATCTTCAACGCCGCCAGCGCCGGCATCGTCATGGGCATCATGATCATGCCGACCATCGCGTCGCTGTCGGAGGATGCCCTCAGCGCGGTCCCGGGCGCCCTGCGCGAGGGTGCCTACGGGCTGGGCGCCACCAAGCGTCAGGTCGCACTGAAGGTCGTCACTCCGGCAGCGCTGTCTGGGGTCGTGGCGGCGATCATCCTGGGCATGGGACGGGCAATCGGCGAGACCATGATCGTGGCGATCGCGGCGGGCAACCTGCCGACCCTGACCGCCAACCCGTTCAGCCAGATCCAGACCATGACCGCCTACATCGTCCAGGCCGTCGGCGGCGAAAGCCCCCGGGGGACCCTGAGCTACCAGTCGATCTTCGCCGTGGGGGCGCTGCTGTTCCTCATGACCTTCGCGCTCAACGTCCTCGCGCAGCGCTTCGTGCGCCGGTTCCGGGAGGTCTACTGACGTGGCGCTGTCGACGCCGCAGAAGGCCACGCGCGCGGCCGTCGTGCGCCTGCAGCGCGGGTCCGGACGTGACGTCAAGGAACGCGCCTTCGCCGGCCTGCTGCTGGCTGCCACGGCGGTCGGCGTCATCGTCCTGGCGGTCCTGCTCGTCGACATCCTCGTCGACGGCCTCGGGCGGCTGAACTGGCAGTTCCTCACCGCGTACGCGAGCCGCTTCCCGGAGCGCACCGGCGTGCGGTCGGGGATCACCGGCAGCCTGTCGCTGATGGTGCTGGTGGCGCTGATGTCGATCCCCCTGGGGGTCGGCGCTGCGCTGTACCTGGAGGAGTTCGCGCCCGACAACCGCTTCACCCGGCTGATGGAGGCCAACATCGCCAACCTGGCCGGCGTGCCCTCGGTGGTCTACGGGCTGCTCGGGGTGGCGGTGTTCGTCTACCTGTTCGAGTTCGGGCGCAGCCTGCTGGCCGGCGCGGCCACGCTGACGCTGCTGATCCTGCCGGTGATCATCGTCGCGGGACGGGAGTCTCTGCGGGCCGTTCCCCCGGCCATCCGCGACGCGGGCCTGGCGCTGGGGGCCACGCCCTGGCAGGTCACCTCGCGCCAGGTCCTGCCCGCCGCGCTGCCGGGCATCCTGACCGGAACGATCCTGGCGTTGTCGCGGGCGATCGGCGAGACCGCGCCGCTGCTGGTGATCGGCGCGCTCTTCAGCCGGCGCTCTGACAACGAGCCCTGGAACCTGCTGGAAAGCTTCACCGCCCTGCCGGTGCAGATCTTCAACTTCGTCAGCCGCCCGCAGGAGGCGTTCAAGGTGGAGGCCGCAGGGGCCGCCATCATCGTGCTGATGGTGGCCCTACTGGCGATGAACTCGGTCGCGATCGTGCTGCGCAACCGCTTCGCGAGGAGGTGGTGATGAACCACGCCCCCACGGCCGCCCCGGCGGACCGGACCCCGGCCGCACCGGCCGAGGTGCCCGACCGGGCGCAGGCCACGGACCCCGGGCCGGCGGCGGTGTTCGACGTCGAGGGGCTGACCGTGTTCTACGGCGGGCGGGCCGCGGTCCGTGACGTCGACCTGGCGATCCGCCAGCACGAGATCACGGCGATCATCGGCCCGTCGGGCTGCGGCAAGTCGACGCTGCTGCGCTGCTTCAACCGCATGAACGACCTCATCCCCGAGGCGCGGATCGAAGGCAGGGTCGCCTACCACGGCCACGACCTGTACGCCCCCGAGGTCGACCCCGTCCAGGTGCGCCGGCGCATCGGCATGGTGTTCCAGAAGCCCAACCCGTTCCCCAAGTCGATCTACGACAACGTCGCCTTCGGGCCGAAGGTCAACGCCATGAAGGTCGACCTCGACGAGGTGGTCGAGCGCAGCCTGAAGCGGGCGGCGCTGTGGGACGAGGTCAAAGGCAAGCTGCGCGACAGCGCCTACAGCCTGTCGGGCGGACAGCAGCAGCGGCTGTGCATCGCCCGGGCCATCGCCGTGGACCCCGACGTCATCCTGATGGACGAGCCGTGCTCGGCGCTGGACCCGATCGCCACCGCCCGCATCGAAGACCTCATGCGCGAGCTGTCCGAGCGCTACACGATCGTGATCGTCACCCACAACATGCAGCAGGCGGCACGGGTCAGCGACCGCACCGCGTTCTTGACCGCCGAGGTCGCCGCCGACGACGACGACCACCGCATCGGCCGGCTGGTCGAATACGACCTGACCGAGACGATCTTCAAGAACCCCTCCGACCCCCGCACCGAGGACTACGTCACCGGCCGCTTCGGCTAGGTCGCTCGATCAGGTGCGTGCCATCCGCGACGACCTCGCCCGGCGCGTCCGCGGGCTGCTCGACGAGCTGCTGGGCGCCCCCACCGGATAGGAGCCTGGCCCGTGCCCGACGTGCTGTTCGTGTGTGTCCACAACGCCGGCCGCTCGCGCATCGCCGAGGCCGTCTTCAAGCGCGAGGCGGCCGGGCGCTGGACGGCCGCCTCGGCGGGCACCCAGCCCGCCGACCGTCCCCACCCGGAGGTGGTTGCGGCGCTGGCCGAGGTCGGCATCGACCTGGACGACCGGCCGGGCACGCTGCTGACCCCCGAGCTGGTCGACGCCGCCGGCCGGCTGGTGTCGATGGGCTGCGCGCTCGACGACGCCTGCCCGGCCGCAGCCACGCCGATGACCGACTGGGCGCTGGCGGATCCCAAAGGCAGGCCGCCGGCCGAAGTGCGCCGCATCCGCGACGAGATCAGCGCCCGGGTGCGCGACCTGATCGCCGAGCTGGACGCCGGCGCGGCGGGCCAAACAGCCGGCAGGCAACCGACCTGAGGCCCTGCCCTCGTGAACATGGCCCTTCACCCACCTCGCGGGACGGCGAGCGAGCCCAGGCCCTCACGGGCGGCCGGCGACGTTGGGCTGGCTACGACCCGTGGCCAGGCGGGGACATGTCCCAGATGACGTGTCCCTCGCCGTCGTAGGCGCTGGCCACCACGAGTTCGGTCCTCTCTGTCATGGCAGCGAGCGTTGCGTGCTCGCAGCGCGCCAGAGCCAGGCGCGGCTCCCCCAGGGCGGATGGCAGTGACGTGAGCATCCCTACAAGCATCCATCCCGAGCTGGCTCGCCTCAGGGCGCCGAGCACGTCGTTGCGCCTCCCTGGACTGCACTGCGTCCAGTGATAGACCTCATCCCCGTAGCAGAACACGTCCCGCGCGTCCCCAACCAGGGGATCGGTACAGCGGGCCACGGGATTCTCCACCACGAACAGCCGCCTTCCGCGCGCGTCAACCTCGTTGCGCAGGAACTGCACGACGGCGCGCTCGGAGGAGGAGAGGCTTGCCACGCCCCCGTGGTCGAAATCCCGCGCTCGGCCCGGGTTCACACCGGGTGGCAGATACGTGAAGACGGTGCCCTCGCCGGGTCGCAGCTTCTCCAGGAGGAGCCTCGACATCGTCAGGCCGCCCTCGAGGATCTGTCCGCCGACATAGCGTCTCGCCTCGTCTCCGAGAGGGACTCTCTCGTAGACAAGCGACCGTTGGGAGCCTTCATCGCTCATTTCCTACTTCGGCTGGATGCGTTCCGTCCGGGAACCACCGGTGGTCGGCCATGCCGTCGGTGTCGCTGCCCGGGTCAGCGCGGCCCGCGGTCGCCGGCCCCCGACAGTGTGGCGAGGTCGACGCCCTCGTGCTCGAGCAGCGCGCGCTTGGCGGCGCTGCCGAACGCGTAGCTGCCCACCGTGCCGTCGCTGCGCACGACGCGGTGGCAGGGGATGAGGACGGGAACGGGGTTGCGCGCCAGTGCCGAGCCGACCGCGCGGACCGCGCCGGGGCGCCCGATCTCACGGGCGACCCAGGCGTAGGCGCGCACCTGCCCTCGGGGGATGTCCTGCGCCTTGGTCAGCGTGGCGCGCGCGAACTCCGTCAGCCGACGCAGGTCGAACGACAGCTGGCGTCCCCGCCCCTCGCGCAGCGCCGCCGCCAGCCCGGGGGGTGGCCGGTGGGCCGGCACGACGTCGCGCCCGAAGCGCTCACGGAAGCGGGCCCGGAAACGCTCGGCGTCGCCGTCCACCACGCCGGCGGGGACCACGTGGCTGACCCCGTGGTCGTTGAAGGCGACGAAAAGCGGACCGGTCGGCCCGTCCAGCAGGACGTAGCGGTCGACGTCTGCCGCCGGCAGACCGAGACGGTGCAGGACCGCGGCGGCGAAGCCGTCGGGTGGCTCGACCCGCAGGCCTCGCAGCGCCTGGCGGAGGCCGGCAGGG
>DASZOD010000197.1:0-9502 GCA_035550935.1 Egibacteraceae bacterium
GACTGGCGCTTCAGCGCAGGTTCCGGTAGCCGCAAGACCGGGACGGGCTCGACCAGCCGGCGCCCACTGCGCATCACCCCGGCCAGCATCGGCTTGCCGTAGCCGGCCATCATGGTGAGTGCGGACAAGTCGGTGGACAACGCCTCAGACATGCGGGTCAGCCCCATCTCGGAGGGTCTGCAGGAGCTCCTCGCCGTAGCGGCGGACCTTGGTGTGCCCCAGGCCGTGGACGGCCAGCAGCTCGGGCGCGGTCGACGGCCTGCGCGCGACGAGGTCGGCGAGCGTACGGTCGCTGAAGACGACGTAGGCGGGCACCGCGTCACGGCGGGCCCGCTGGGCTCGCCAGGCCCGCAGGCGCTCGGCCAGCGCCTGATCGGTCCCCCCCGACGCGGGGCGGGCGCGTGCCGCCGGCCGGGTGCCGCCGGACGTGGGAGCGCCGGCGCCGAGGTTGTATAGCAGCCGCGAAGGCCGGCGCCCGACTGGCTGACCGCGCCGGCCCGGGCGCGACAGCGCCCACGACAACCACAGGTGGCGCCGTGCCCGTGTCACCCCCACGTACAGCAGCCGTCGCTCCTCCTCGATCTCTGCGGCGGTCTGGGCGTGGGAGATGGGCAGCAGACCCTCCTCACAGGCGACGATGAACACCGCGTCGAACTCCAGGCCTTTGGCCCGGTGCAGGGTCAGCAGCTGCACCGCGGCCTCCCCGGTGGGGCTGTCGGCGGCCTGCGAGCGCTGTGCCAGCGTCGCGACGACGTCGGCGAAGGCCAGCTGCGGGTCGGCCTCCCCGACGCGCGCCGCGAGGTCCACCAGCTCCCCGAGGTTGCGCCAGCGCTCGCGCGCCGCCTCACCGGGAGGTTCGCGACGAGGATGCCAGCTGAGCTGTTCGAGCAGCACCCGCTCGACGGTCCGGTGCGCGGGCGGGTCGGCGGCGGGCAGAGCCCCCGCCGGGCCGGGCACCGCGGGTGCCTGCCGACCCGCGGCGGTGCGCAGGGCCCGCAGCGCCTGGCGGATCTCGGGCCGCTGGAAGAAGCCGCCGGGGCCGCGCACGACGAAGGGGATGCAGGCGCCGCGCAGGGCGTGCTCGAAGGCCTCCGACTGGCTGTTGACCCGGTAGCAGACGCCGATCTCGTCGGCCGGCAGGCCCTGCTCGAGCAGGTCGCGGATGCGCGACACGACGGCGGCGGTCTCGGCCTCGGCGTCGGCGAATTCCCGCAACGCCGGCGCCGGCCCGCCGGGCAGCCCGGTGGTCAGCGGCCGGCGCCCGCGGGCCGGCTTGGTCCACAGCACCCGGTTGGCCATGGCCAGCACCTGGGGCGTCGAGCGATAGCTGCGGGTCAGGCGCAGCAGGCGGGCGCGGGGGAACGCCCGGCCGAACCCGGTGAGGTACTCGGGGCTGGCGCCGGTGAAGCCGTAGATGCTCTGGTCGTCGTCGCCGACGACGCAGAGCTCGTCTGAGCTGCCCAGCCAGGCGCGCAGCAGCGCGTACTGGGCGGGGTTGACATCCTGGAACTCGTCCACGGTGAAGAAGCGGTAGCGGTCGCGCACCTGCTCGGCGACGTCGCTGCGCTGTTCCAGCAGCTCGGTGGCCGCCAGGATCATGTCCTCGTAGTCGAGCAGGCTGCGGGCCGCCTTGTCGGCTTCGTAGCGTGCGTAGACGGCGGCCAGCTGCTCCGGGCCCAGCGGCCCGCGGCGGCCGTCGGCGGCCTGCGCGTAGCCGTCGGCAGACACCCGGCGGGCCTTGGCCCACTCGATCTCGGCGGCCAGGTCGGTGGCCTCCACGCCCAGGCGGCGGGCGGTCGGCGCCAGCAGCGCGAGCTTCGACGCCAGCACCTGCGGCGGCGGGCCCTTGTGCACCTGCGGCCAGAAGAAGCGCAGCTGGGCAAGGGCGGCGGCATGGAAGGTGGTGGCCCGCACCGGGCGGGGCAGGCCCAGGGACTGCAGGCGGCGGCGCAGCTCTCCGGCGGCCTTGTCGGTGAAGGTCACCGCCAGCACCTGTTCGGGGCGCGCCAGGCCCGCCGCGACCTGGTAGGCGATACGGTGGGTGATCGTGCGGGTCTTGCCCGTGCCGGCGCCCGCGAGGATGCATACCGGTCCGGTCGCGGCCTGCGCCGCGGCGCGCTGCTGCGGGTCCAGCCCCGCGAGCACCGAGTGGGTGGACGGGACGGGGCCGGGCCGCATGGCGGCAGCGTAGCCGAGGCGGTGGTCCTTCCAGCGCTCCTGTCCGGTGCGCGGGGCGGGGTTGGTTACGCGTCCCCGCCGGTGAGCAGCGCGTGCAGCTCGTCGGGGTCGGTCACCGGTCGGTCGCAGGCGAACCGCCGGCAGACGTAGGCCGCCGGCCGGCCGTTCACACGGTCACGGCCTGCCAGAAGCGGCACCGCCTGGCCGCCGCTGCGGCCGTCTCCCGCGTCGGACTCCCACCGGCCGGCGGTGCCCTCGCCCACGGCCAGCACGCTGCCGGGCCGCCATGCCTCCCGGTAGACGGCGACGAGCGCCCGGGCGGCGTCATCGGCTGGGTCGCCGACGACCGCGACCTCTTGGGGTCCGGCCAGCAGCCGCTCCAGACCGCGCAGCAGCTCTCCGAAACCGGTGGGGGCCTGGGCCGCTCGGGGGGCGAGCGCCGCGAGGGTCCGCTGGGCCCGCTGCGCGTGAGCGCCATCGCCGGTCAGGGCCTCCAGGCGCAGATGGACGTCGACCATGACGCTGGAGCCGGCGGGGGTGGCGTTGTCCCACAGCTCTCTGGGGCGGGCCACGAGCTGCTCAGCGTCCGCGGCGGTGGTGAAGTAGCCGCCGTCGCCGTCGGCGAAGCGCAGCTCGGCCTCGTCGGCCAGCCGGCGGGCCCAGGCCGCCCAGCGCGGGTCGAAGTCGGCCTCGTACAGCACCAGCAGCGCCTGCGCCAGGTAGGCGACGTCCTCGAGGAACGCCGGCACCGCCGCCCCGTGGTCCTCCTTCCAGGTATGGCGCAGGCGGCCGTCGACGACCAGCTGGTCGTGCAGGAAGGCGGCGCACGCGCGCGCCGCGTCGATGTAGGCGGGCACGGCGAGCACCGCGCCGGTCTCGGCCAGGGCCCCCATCGCCAGCGCGCTCCAGCTCGTCAGCACCTTGTCGTCCAGGCCGGGGTGGACGCGGGTCTCGCGGCGGTCGAACAGCGCCGCGCGCACCTTCGCCAGCCGTTGGGCGAAGCCGTCGTCGGCCTCGTCGCGGGCGACCGGCTCGTGCAGGATGTTGGCGCCCTCGAAGTTGCCTGCCTCGGTGACGCCGTAGAAGCGGGCGAACTCGTCGGGGTCTTCTCCAGCGGCCGCGACCACCTCACGGAACTCGGCGTCGCTCCAGACGAAGAACTTGCCCTCCACCCCTTCGGAGTCGGCGTCTGTGGCCGAGAAGAAGCCCCCACCCGGATGGCGCATCTCACGCAGCAGGTAGTCGGCGGTCTCGGTGGCGACACGTCGGAGGCGCGGGTCGGCGGTGACCTGCCAGCCGTGCAAGTAGGCGCGCAGCAGGAGCGCGTTGTCGTAGAGCATCTTCTCGAAGTGCGGCACCAGCCAGACGGCGTCGACCGAGTAGCGTGAGAAGCCACCGCCGACGTGGTCGTAGATGCCCCCGCGACTCATGCGCTCGAGGCTGTGGGTGGCCGCCTCAAGGGCGCCGGCGTCACCGGTGCGCAGGTGGTGGGCGAGCAGGAAGTCGATGGTCATGGCCTGGGGGAACTTCGGGGCCGCTCCGAAGCCGCCGTGGCGTTCGTCCCAGGCGCTGACGGCGTGTTTGGCGGCGCGGTCGGCGACCGACGGGTCCAGCCCCTCGCCGGCCGGGTGCAACTCCTGCGCCTCGCGCAGGTGCTGGCTCAGGCGCCGCCCGGCGGCGACGACCTCGTCGCGCTGGCGGGTCCACGCGTCCCACACCGCCTCCAGCACCCGCAGGAACCCCGGCATGCCCATGCGGTCATCGCGGGGCCAGTACGTCCCGCCGAAGAACGGCGTGCCCTCGGGGGTCAAGAAGACGCTCATCGGCCAGCCGCCGCGGCCGGTCATGGCCTGCACCGCGGTCATGTAGACGCTGTCGATGTCGGGCCGCTCCTCGCGGTCGACCTTCACCGACACGAAGCGCTCGTTGAGTACCGCGGCGACCTGCGGGTCCTCGAAGGACTCGTGGGCCATGACGTGGCACCAGTGGCACGACGAGTAGCCCACCGACAGGAACACCGGCTTGTCCTCGGCCCGGGCCCGAGAGAAGGCCTCCTGGCCCCACTCGTACCAGTCCACCGGGTTGTCGGCGTGCTGGCGCAGGTACGGCGACGATGCGTCCTTCAAGCGGTTGGGCATGGCGGCTCACATCCAGGATAGGCGGGGGCTGGAACGCACTCTGTCATCGCCCGTGGCGGCGCGCGGCCCGTACCCGGGTCCCTACCCGTCGTTCTCGCGCGCTATCCGAGCGGTCGTGGGACGCCACACGGGGCGTGCCATGCCAACGACGTCCGCAGCGGCAGATCTAGACCGTTCCCGCGCCGCCCTCGCGGAACAGGTCGGCCAGGGCGACCAGCCGGCGTGTCAGGGCCGGCCGCAGGCCGAGCCGGGCCAGCGCCTCGACGACGGTCTCGGCCGGGCCCTCGAAGGACACCAGGATGGCCGCCTCCGTCGTGCTGTCGCCGCGATCCTGAAGCTGGTGATGGGAGGTCACGGTCCACGGCCCCAGCCGCCGCCGCCACGTCCAGGTATCCGGCGGCTTCAGCGCGGTGACCTCGTAGCGTCGCCAGCCGGTCACGGTCCGCAGCCGCGCGGTGCCGCCCGGAAGCGGATCGCCGGTCCAGTCGAGCTCGACCTGGCGGACGCCGGGCGCCCAGCTCGGCCACTGCGACAGGTTGAGCCAGGCCTCCCACACCGTCAGCAGTGGGGCGGGCACCCGACGTTGGACACGGATGGTCACGGGCGCGTCGCCTTGTCTTTTCCGAACAGCAGTTCGATACTGAGTCCCATGGCTTCACTCGCCGATCTCCAGCGCGCCCCGGGCGCGGCCGCGCCCGCAGGCCCGGCCGCGCTGCCGCTGCGGGTGCAACGAGCACGGACCTTCGACACGCCGGGGTTCGCGGGCATGACCTTCCTCGAGGTCGAGGTCAAGTCTGCCCTCAACCGCGTCGAAGGCATGCCTTTCCCCTGGAGCATCAACCCCTACCGGGGCTGCAGCCACGCGTGCAGCTACTGCATGTCGGGTGAGACCGCGATCCTCATGGCCGACGGGCGCACCAAGCCGCTCGCAGACATCCGGCCCGGCGATGCCGTCTACGGCACCGAGCGCCGCGGCGCGCGCCGCCGCTTCGTGCTCACGCGGGTGCTGGACCACTGGAGCACGGTCAGGCCCGCCTACCGGGTGACGCTGGAGGACGGCACCGAGCTCGTCACCAGCGGCGACCACCGCTTCCTCACGCGACGCGGATGGCGGCATGTCGTCGGCGCCGGGCCGGGACGGGCGCCGCGGCCGCACCTGACCCTCGACGACCAGCTCGTGGGCAGCGGGGGGCTCACGGGCAAGGGCTTGCTCGCGGGGAGCTTCGATGCCGAGGGCGGCCTCCGTGACAGATCGCTGCGCAGCAGGGCCGGTGACGAAGCGCTCGTCGACCAGGCCACATCGGGCCGGCGCACGGTCGGGGTCCGCTCCGTGCCTGAGACGCACCAGGACGGCGGCAGGGGCAGAGCCGCAGTGGAAGCCGATGCCGCTGTGGGCGTCGTCGCCATCGAACGGTTGGGGTTGGAGCTGCCGCTGTTCGACATCACCACCGGAACAGGTGACTTCATCGCCAACGGTGTCGTCAGCCACAACTGCTTCGCCCGGCCCACGCACGCCTACCTGAACCTCTCGCCGCTGGGCGACTTCGAGCGCACCATCGTGGTCAAGACCAACCTCGTCGAGGTGCTGCGCCGGGAGCTGGCGCGCCCGTCGTGGCGCGGTGAGCACGTCGCGATGGGCACGAACACCGACCCCTACCAGCGCTGCGAGGGCCGCTACCGGCTCATGCCCGGCATCATCGCGGCGTTGGCCGAGGCCCGTACGCCGCTTTCGATCCTCACCAAGGGCACGTTGATCACCCGCGACGCCGCCGTGCTGCGACAGGCGGCCGAGCGCGCCCCGGTGGCCGCGGCGCTGACCGTTGGGCTGCTCGACGAGACCCTGTGGCGCGAGATCGAGCCAGGCACGCCGTCGCCGCGGGCGCGGCTCGAGGCGGTGCGGGCGCTCAACGCTGCGGGGATCCCCACCGGGGTGATGGTGGCACCGATCATGCCCGGCCTAAACGATGGCGGCGACCACTTGACCGCAGTCATCGACGGGGCTGCGGCCGCCGGCGCGGTGCACATCACCCCGATCGTGCTGCATCTGCGCCCCGGGGTCCGGGAGGTCTTCTGGCCCTGGCTGGAGCGGCACCACCCCGAGCTGCTGGACCGCTACACCAGCCTGTACACGCGCAGCACCGCGCCCAGGACGTACCGGGAGGGGATCGAGGGCTTCGTCGCGGCCCGTCGCCGGGACGCGTGGGCCCGCCACGGCACACCGGCGCCGGCCCGGGGACGGCGGAGCGCCGACGGAGACGGAGCCGACCGGCAGGTCGGGCCCGGGCGACGCCGCGGCGCTGCCCGCCATGGCGCCGAGCAGCTGCGGCTGCTGTAACGCGGTCCGTCGAGGACCGGCTGGCCAAGCCCAGGCAACGGTGAGATGCTCGGCTCCAGCTCGGCCCCAAACCAGGATTGAAGCTTTCGCGACATATTTGTCGCCAACGCTTCAGGGGCGGTGCGTCGCGTCGCCGCGGCGGGCTGCGGGCACGCCCGGACCGCTCAGCGCGCAGAGTGCTGGCAGCATTGCCGGCCTGAGCCGGCGGAGAAAATGGAACATACGGCCGTGCAGCATCCACCGCAGCGGCTGAAGGGACACCCATGGGCCGCGACATCGACACCACCGAGTTCACCGGCGAGGACCGGCTCCTGTACCGGGACAAGGTCAAGGCCGACCTAGCGGTGCTGCGGGAGCTGACCGACAGCGGGCGGTTCGAGACGGGCCACCGGCTCGGCGGCGTCGAGATGGAGGTCTACATCACCGACGTCCACGGCAACGCCCGGCCGATCAACGCGGCGCTGCTGGAGCGCATCGCCTCCCAGGATTTCCAGACCGAACTGGCGCAGTTCAACATCGAGTTCGCGCTCAAGCCCCGGCGGCTGGTGGCGGACGCGTTCCGCCAGGTCGAAGACGAGTTGCGGGCGTCGCTGGACCGGGCTCAGCGCAAGGCCGACACGCTGGGCGCCCAGGTGATGATCATCGGCATCCTGCCGACCCTGACCGACTTCGACGTCACCGAGCAGAACCTGTCGGCCAACCCGCGCTACAAGGCGCTCAACGACATGATCCTGAGCGCTCGAGGCGAGGACATCCTCATCCGCATCGAAGGCGAGGAGCTGCTGGAGAAGACCACGAACTCGATCGTGTTCGAGGCCGCATGCACGTCGCTGCAACTGCACCTGCAGGTGGACCCGGCCAACTTCGCCATCGCCTGGAACGCCGCCCAGGCGCTGTCGGCCCCGCTCCTGGCGGTCGGCGCCAACTCGCCCTTCTTCCTGGGCAAGCAGCTGCACCACGAGACGCGTATCGCCCTGTTCGAGCAGTCCATCGATACGCGCCCCGAAGAGCTGCGTCATCAAGGCGTCCGCCCCCGCGTGTGGTTCGGCGAGCGCTGGCTCACCGAAGGCATGTTCGAACTGTTCGACGAGAACGTGCGCTACTTTCCCGCGCTGCTGCCCGTCTGCTACGAGGAGGACCCGTGGGCGGTGCTGCACGCCGGCGACATCCCACACCTTCCCGAGCTGACCCTGCACAACGGCACGATCTATCGCTGGAACCGCCCCGTGTACGGGGTGGCCAGGGCGCGTCCCCACATGCGCATCGAGAACCGGGTGCTGCCGGCCGGCCCCACCGTGGTGGACTCGGTCGCCAACAGCGCCCTGTTCTACGGGCTGCTGCACGCGCTGGCGGACGCCACGCCCGGCGTGTGGGAGCGGATGCCTTTCGAGACCGCCACCCAGAACTTCTTCGCCGCCGCCCGCTACGGGCTCGGGGCGAGGCTGTCGTGGCCACAGGTGGGCGCTCACGTGCCGGTGACCGAGCTCATGCTGCGCCACCTGCTGCCGTTGGCCCGTGAGGCGCTGCTGGACTGGGACGTCGACCGGGGCGACGTCGGCTACTACCTGGGCGTCATCGAGCAGCGTCTGTTGACCGGACAGAACGGTGCGGCCTGGCAGATCGAGACGTGGCACAGGCTGCTGGACCGCGGCCTCGACCGCACCACCGCCTCGTGCGAGCTGGTCCGCCAGTACCAGCAGCTGTCCCGGCAGGCCAAGCCGGTCCACACCTGGCCGCTCATCGAAGCGACCCGCTAGCGGTGGCTGGCACCGGATCCCGAGGCCGCGACGTCGTCGTCGGCGCGGGCCCCAACGGGCTGGCGGCTGCCATCACGCTGGCCCGGGCGGGCCGCAGGGTGCTCGTGCTCGAGGCCGAGGAGACGGTGGGGGGTGGCGCCCGCTCCGAGCAACTGACGCTGCCGGGCTTCGTCCACGACGTCTGCTCGGCGGTCCACCCCCTCGCGGTCGCCTCGCCGTTCTTCCGTACGCTTGACCTGGCCGGCCAGGGCCTGCGCTGGAGCTATCCTCCCGCGCCCCTGGCGCACCCACTGGACGGCGGGATCGCGGTGGTGCTGGAACGATCGGTGGAGGCCACCGCCGCCGCGCTGGGGCCCGACGCCGCCGCCTACCGCCGGCTGCTGGGGCCCCTGGTCGCCGGCTGGTCAGGCCTGGACCGCGAGCTGCTGGGGCCGCCGCGGCTCCCGCGGCGCCCGCTGCTGCTGGCACGCTTCGGGCGCCAGGCGCTGCGCTCGGCCGCCGGGCTGGCCACCGGGATGTTCACCGGCGAGCGCGCCCGCGCCCTGCTGGCCGGCCTGGCCGGCCACTCGATGCTGCCGTTGGACCGGAGCCCGTCCGCAGGGTTCGCCCTCGTGCTCGGCGTGCTCGCCCACGTTGTGGGCTGGCCGCTTCCCCGGGGCGGCTCCCAGCGGCTGGCCGACGCCCTGACCTCGCTGCTGCTCGAGCTCGGCGGCGAGGTCGCCACCGGACGGCGGGTGGAGTCGCTGGCCGACCTTCCGCGCGCCGACGCCGCCATCCTGGATGTCACCCCGCGGCAGCTGCTGGCCATCGCCGGGAACCGCCTCCCCGCCGGCTACCGCCGCCGGCTGGAGCGCTACCGCTACGGTCCGGGGGCTTTCAAGGTCGACTGGGCGCTGGACGGGCCCGTGCCCTGGGCCGCCCCCGAGTGCGCCCGCGCCGGCACCGTCCACCTCGGCGGCACGCTGGCGGAGATCGCCGCCGCCGAGGAGGCCGTCTCCGGTGGCCGCCATCCCCAACGACCCTACGTGCTCGTCGCGCAGCCCAGCTCCTTCGACGCCAGCCGCGCCCCCGCCGGCAAGCACACCCTGTGGGGC
>DASZOD010000198.1:0-5629 GCA_035550935.1 Egibacteraceae bacterium
CCCCCCCCCCCCCCCGGGGGGGTACGCGCCGCCGCGGCGAGCGGACGGGCGCTGTCGCGAGCCTGCGCCGCGGCCGGGGAGCTGCGCATCGACGGCGTGGTCGAACGCCTCGCAGGGTGGGTCGGGTTCGCCGGCCGCGACAGCCGGCGCCTGCAGACGGGCCTGGCCCACCAGTACTACGTCATCGTCGCCGTCGGGCTGGCGGTCGCCGTCGTCGTCGCCCTGTGGAGGTCGTGATGCTGTCTGCAGCCGTGGCCGTCCCGCTCGCGGGCGCAGCCGTGCTCGCCCTGGCCCGCGGCTGGACCGAGCGGGCGGCCCGGCTGTTCGCGATCGTGGCGACCGGCGTCCCCGCGGTCCTGCTCGTCGCCGCCTGGCTGCGCTTCGACCTGGGTTCGGGCCAGCCCTTCCAGCTGGTCGAGGAAGCTCCCTGGATCCCCACCCTCGGCGTGGCCTGGCGCGTCGGCGTGGACGGCATCTCCCTGCCGGTCGCCACCATGGCCGCCCTGCTGTTCGTGGCGGCGGTGGCCTACCCCGAGGACTACCGGGGCCGTCCCCGCCAGTACTTCGGCTGGTTTTTGTTCCTGGACGCGGCCTCTCTCGGTCTGTTCCTGACGCTGGACCTGCTCGTCTTCTACGTCTTCTTCGACCTCAGCCTCGTGGGGATGTACTTCCTCATCGGCCGCTGGGGCCACGCCGACGCCCAACGGGCGGCGCTGAAGTTCTTCCTCTACACCTTCGCCGGATCGCTGGTGATGCTGCTGGCCATCCTCGCGCTGTACCTGGCCACCGACCCGCTCACCTTCGACATGGCCGAGATCATCGCCCAGCAGCCTCTGGCGGGGCAGGCCACCCGTGCCGGCCTGACGCTGCTCGGCTTCGCCGTCGGGCTGGGCATCAAGACCCCGCTGTTCCCGGTGCACACCTGGCTGCCGCCCGCCCACGTCGAAGCCCCCGCGCCCGCCTCGGCCATCCTGGCCGGCGTCCTGCTGAAGATGGGAACCTACGGGCTGGTGCGCATCCCGCTGTCCATGATGCGCGACACGTTCAGCCGCTACGCGCTGCTGCTGGGCCTGTTCGCGGTCGCCTCCATCGTCTACGGCGCGCTGGTCGCGTTCGGCCAGAACCACCTCAAACGGCGCATCGCCTACACGTCGGTCAACCACATGGGCTACGCGGTCCTGGGGATCGCCGCGGCCGGGGCACTGCCCTCGGGTCAGGAGGCCGCCCGCCAGCTCGCGCTCACCGGTGCCACCGTCGAGATGGTCGCCCACGGCCTGGTGACCGGCAGCCTGTTCCTCATCACCGGCTCGTTCTGGCGGCGCGCCGGCGAGTACGACATGGACGTCTACGGCGGCCTGGCGTCCCGCGCCTCGGCGCTCACGGGGGCCACCGTCCTGGCCGCCTTCGCCAGCCTCGGCATCCCCGGCCTGGCGCACTTCGTCGCCGAGTTCCAGATCTTCGTCGGCACGTTCGCGGTCTACCCCTGGCTGGCCGGCATCGGCCTGCTCGGCGTGCTCGTCACCGCCGCGCTGTTCCTGCAGCTGCTGCAGAAGGTGTTCTTCGGCGACCTGCCCGAACGCTGGGCCGAGTTCCGCGACCTCGTCCCCTCCGAGGCGGCCACCCTGGGCTTGCTGCTCGCGCTCGTGGTCGTCGTCGGTGTGTTCCCCCGCTGGCTGCTCGACACCATCCAGACCGGCAGCGCGCTCCTGGTCGCGACGCCGTGACCATGCCCGTCGGCCATGTCGTGCCCGAGCTGTGCCTGGTGGTGGCGGGCGCCGCCGCCCTCGTGGTCGCGCTGTTCGCGCCGCGGCGCCTGCAGTGGACCGCCGCAGTGGTGGCGCTGGGCGGCATCGCCGCGGCCGTCGTCACCACCGCCGACCTACAGGCAGGCCCCCAGCAGCTGACGTTCTCGGGCACCTGGGCCGTCGACGCCGCCGCCCTGTGGGCCAAGCAGCTCATCCTGGTGGCCACCGCCGTGGCGGTCGGCCTGTCACCGGAGTGGTTCCGCACCGACCCCCGCCACGGCGAGTACTACACCATGCTGCTGTACGCCGCGCTCGGGTCGATCATGATGGCCGGCGCCGCCGACGTCATGGAACTCGTGGTGGGCGTGCTGCTGGCCTCGGTCGCCGGCTACACCCTCGCCGCCTACCACCGGCGCTGTCCCCGCTCGGCCGAGGCCGGCATCAAGTACTTCCTGCTCGGCGGCCTGACCAACCCGCTGCTGGCGCTCGGCGCGGTCTTCCTGTTCGGGCTGGCCGGTTCCACCCTGTACCAGACGCTGCGGCTGGGCCTGCCGGCCGCGGCCTCCGACCCCCTGCTGCTGGTCGCTGCCGCGGTGCTGGTGGCGGTGGGGCTCGCCTTCGAGATGGGGGCGTTCCCCGCCCACGCCTGGGTGGCCGACGTCGCCCAGGGCGGCCCCGCCCCGGCCGCCGCCTTCCTCACGGTCGTGCCCAAGATCGGCGCCGCGGTGGCCTTCGCCCGCCTGTTCACGCTGCTGCCGCCCGAGCAGGTCGGGTGGCGGCCGGTCGTCGCGCTGCTGGCCGCCGCCACCATGACCCTGGGCAACCTCGCCGCGCTGTGGCAGGACGACCTGCGCCGGCTGCTGGGCTGGTCGGCGGTGTCCCAGTCGGGCTACGCCCTCATGGCCGTGGTGGTCATCGACGCCAGCGACCTGGCGCTGCCCGCCCTGCTGCTGTTCCTCGCCGCCTACGCCGCCGGCAACCTCGCCGCCTTCGGGGTGGTCGTGGAACTGCGCGGGCGCACCCGGCTGGCCGGCTACCGGGGGTTGGCGCAACAGCGCCCCTGGCTCGCGGCGACCCTCGCGGTCGGGCTGCTGTCGCTCGTGGGCATCCCCCCGCTGGCGGGCTTCGCCGGCAAGTGGACGCTGTTCGCCGCGACCATGGACGGCGGCTACGCCTGGCTGGCGGTCCTGGCGGTCGCCAACACAGTGGTCTCGCTCTTCTACTACCTGCGGGTCCTTGCTCCGGTCTACTTCGCGCCCGCCACCGAGCCGATCCCCGCGCTGGGGGGCTGGGCCGCGGCGGCGACCATGGCCGCCGGCGCCGCGGCCGTGGCCGTCGGGCTGGCCGCGGGGCCGTTGGTCGACAGCTTCTCGCGGGCACAGCTGCTGCCCTGAGCGCGCGGGCGGTTGGTGTTGTCGCGTCCGCCGACGCGGCTGGGGACGAGGATGGGCACCAGCCGAACCAGAAAGGCGCAGCGATGACCGAGCACATCAGCAACCAGCTTGGCGTGTCGTGGTCGGACGCGTGGCTGACCGTCGTGACCGCAGCCGGCATCTACGCCACGATCATCCTGCTCAGCCGGCTGTTCGGGCAGCGTCAGTTCGCCGAATCGTCCACCTACGACCTGGCCTTCGTCTTCGCCATGGGCTCGCTGGTGGGCCGGGTCGTCCTCGTGCGCGTGTCGCTGCTCACCGCCGTCGTCGGCCTGTCCACCATGTTCGTCCTGCATGCGGTGACCGGCTGGCTGCACCAGAACATCCACGTGGTCCACCGGGCGATCCAGAACCCCCCGATCCTCGTGGTGGCCCACGGCGAGGTCCTCGAGGGCAACCGGCGGCGCGCCCACATCAGCCGCTTCGAGATCTACCAGCAGCTGCGCCTGCACGGGCTGAGCTCGCTCGAGGACGTCGGCGCGGTGATCCTCGAACGCAACGGCCGCTTGAGCATCATCACCGCGGACCAGCCGATCGACGCCGAGGTCGTCCAAGAGGTCATCGGCCACGAGCAGCTCGTCGGCCGGTCCCGGTCGTGAGCCGCCGCCGCGCCCCCACCTGGGCGCCCCCGGGGCGCGCCGAGCCGCCGCTGGCGTACGCTTGCTCCATGACGACCTTCGCCAGCCGCGACGTCGGACGAGCGGGCCCGCTGCTGCGCGCGACCGGCCGACTGCTCGACGACGTCGTGGTCCGCGCCCGCGTCCGGCCCGAAGACGTCGTCGCCGAGGCCGCCAAGCGGGGCCTGCCGGTGTTCGGTGCCGACCCCCACCAGCGGCTGGCGAGCCTGCGCTGGTGCGCCCCGGAGGCCCTGGATCCGCTGGCGCGCTCTTACGTCACCAGCAACGCGCTGATGGCCGGCGTCCACGGCTTCGTCACCAACCTCGGGGGTGTCGCGACCTTGCCGGTCGCGCTGACCGCCGACACCGTGGGCACGCTGACCGCCATGGTGCGAGCGACCAGCGGCGTGATGGGCGCCTACGGCTTCGAGACCGAGACCGACCAGGGCGCGGTCCAGCTGCGGCTGGGGTTGCTGGCCGGTCTCGGGGTCACCAGGCTCACCCTGGAAGGCACCCAGGTGCTCGTCAGCCAGCTGTCGGCCCGGCTGCTTGACCGCATCGGCGCCCAGCAGGTCAGCGCGTTGCTGTCGGGCCAGCTGTCACGTCGGCTGGCGGCCGACCTGGTCCGGCGGCGCCTGCCACGGGCGGTCCCCGTCGTCGGCGGAGCCATCGGCGGAGGGGTCAACCTCGCGGTGGTGCGGGCGATGGGCGGACGGGCCCGCGTGCACTACCGGGCGCTGCTGGCCGACTGGCAGCGCAACCAGGGCATCAACCCGGTCCGGGTATGCCCGACCGGTTGAGCGTCGCCGAGGCCGCGGCGAGCGGCAGGCAGGCGGCGGCTACGGTGTGACCGAACAAGGCCTGCTGGGCGGCGCCCGCCTCGCACGCCCGGCCGCCATGGGCAGGATCAGCAGCTCCCGACGCCGCCGGTGGGCGGCGCGGGGCCTGACCCCGGTGCTAGCGGCACTCGCGCTCGTGGCGGCGGACGGCCGGGAGGCCGGGCCGCTGGTGAGCGTCGCCGTCCACGGCTACCCGGTACGGGTCGAGGCGCACGCCACGGTGCGCCACGCCCTGGCGGCGGCCGGAGCCACCCCGCGCGACGGGCGGCTGCTGTCGGCGGCCACCCGCACCGTCCTCGACCCCCACGCTGACCCCGCCCGCCTGGAGATCGACGGGCGGCCCGTCGCGCCCGGCGACGAGATGGTCGCCGGTGACGACGTGACCATCATCGACGGAGTCGACCGCGTCGAGGCCCTCGAGCTGCGCCGGATCGAGCTGCCACCGCCGGCGCTGCCCGCGGTGGAGCGTCAGCTGTGGCGGCCCGGACAGGCCGGCCTCGGCGAGGCGGTGGTCGGCGTGCTCAGCGGCGAGGCGGTCTCCCGCCGCACGCTGCAGCCCCCGGTGCCCCCCGCCGCGGTGGTCGACCCGTTGGTGGCGCTGACCTTCGACGACGGCCCGCACCCGACATGGACTCCCATGGTGCTCGACATCCTGCGCGACGAGCAGGTCCCGGCCACCTTCTGCGTCGTCGGCGAGCTGGTCCGTCGGCATCCGGCGCTGGTGCGGCGCATCCGCGACGAGGGCCACGTGCTGTGCAACCACACCGAGCACCACGCCACCCATCTCGACCGCAGGCCGCGGGCCGAGGTCGAAGCCGAGGTCGCTGCCGGCTCAGAGACGATCCGTGCGTCCGCCGGTGTCCAGCCGCTGCTGTACCGGCCGCCGGGCGGGTTGGTCTCGCCCGACGTCGTCGCCGTCGCCCACGCCGCCGGCCAGCGGGTGCTGCACTGGACCGTCGACCCGCAGGACTACCGGTTCGTCCCCCCGCCCCCTC
>DASZOD010000199.1:0-7932 GCA_035550935.1 Egibacteraceae bacterium
GTCCCCGGTGCCGCCACCCCCCGGCGGGCGCCGGCGACCAGCGCCCAACGGTCGGCGAGCCGGTCTGACGGAGACACGGTGACCGCCCGCCAGCCGGCCGCGACCAGCAGCGCCGCGAGCACCTGGGCGCGGTCGTCGTCCCTTCCGGCCACCACGAGCGCCACACGGTCGGAGAAGCTCCTGCCGGCCCCCAGCAGCGCGCGGACATCCGGGTGGCGGGTCGGCGGTCCGCCCCCCGGCGGAGGAGCGACGACGGCGACGACGACGCCCTCGCCGCCCTGCGCCTTCATCGCGGCCAGGGCCGGTGCGAGGCTGGCCGCCCGTGACGGGCGCAGCTCGGCGAGGCGGGCGAGCAGCGCCTGACGCGACTCGATCACCGCCGGCCCGTGCCGCTCGACGGTGACCAGCCGCAGCTGGTAACCGCGGTCGGCCAGGTGCCACACGACGCTGGCCGCCGCCGACACGGACTTCTCCAGTGTCGAGTCCGCTCCGGCTCCCACATGAGCGGCGGCTCTGGCGTCGCACAGGACGGTCGCCTGCGCGTGCCGGAACTGCTCGTGCTGACGCACCATGAGCCGGGCCCGGTGGGCGGTCGAGGGCCAGTGCACCAGCCGGAGGTCGTCACCGGTCACGTACTCGCGCATCGTGTAGAACTCGTCGCCGGCGAGCAGCACCCGGCGGTCCGGGCTGGCGCGGGAGCCCTGGTGGGCGCCGCGGGGCAGGTCGGTGCCGAGCGGCTCGATGCGCGGGTAGACGACAACGCGATCGCAGCCGCTGTAACGGCGCACCCGCTGGGTGGCGCCGAAGGGATCGCGCACGGTGATTCGAACGGGGCCCACGGTGAAGCGTCCTCGGGTCGCTCCGTGCAGGCGGTAGCGCAGCGTCACGCTACGGCCGGAGACCAGACCGGGGACGACGAACCGCGCCGGCGGTGCCAAAGCGCGGTGGTGTGCGTCTTCCACCAGCAGCAGCGGGGCGGCCAGGCGGGCGTCGTTGCGCAGGGTGAGCAGCACCTCGGCGCTGCCGCCGTGGTGGATGAACCGCGTGGTGAGGCCGCGGCGCACCGCGATGCTCTCCGAGCCGACCCGCACCGCGATCGCGCCCGCGGCCACCAGCGCGCCGGCCGACGCGGCGGCGACGTACAGCTCGGCGACGCCGAGCAGCCGCCCCACCAGCCAGGCCAGCAGCGCGCAGCCCAACAAGGCCAGTCCGCGGGGGGTGATGAGGTCCACGGTCGATCCGAGGGTCAGCCTCGCGCCCTGGGGACGGGCACCGAGGCCACCAGCTCGTCGAGGACGTCGGCGGCGCTGCGGTGGGCCAGGTGCGCCTCGGAGGACAAGATGAGCCGGTGCGCCAGGACCGGCTGGACGAGTGCCTTGACGTCGTCGGGCACAACGTAATCCCGCCCGCTGGCGGCTGCCAGCGCCCGGGCGGCGCGCAGCAGACCCAGTGACGCGCGCGGGGAAGCTCCCAGCTCGACCGCCGGATGGTTGCGGGTGGCCCGCACCAGCTCGACGATGTAACGCTTGAGCCCGTCGGCGACGTGGACGGCCTTGCAGGCCTCGATCAAGGCCGCCACCTCCTGGGCGTCGGCGACCGGCTGCAGCTGTGCCAGGCGGTCGCCCGAGCCGTGCACGTCGAGGACCTCCAGCTCGGCCTCGACCGAGGGATAGCCAACCGACAGTCGCATGAGGAAGCGGTCCCGCTGGGCTTCGGGCAGCGGGTAGGTGCCCTCCAGTTCGATGGGGTTCTGGGTGGCGATGACCATGAACGGAACGCCCAGCTCGTAGCTGGTGCCGTCCACCGTCACGGTGCGCTCCTCCATCGCCTCCAGCAGCGCGGCCTGCGTCTTGGGGCCGGCCCGGTTGATCTCGTCGCCCAGGACGATGTTGGCGAACACCGCGCCCGGCTTGAACTCGAAGTCGCCGTGCTCCTGGTTGTAGACCGTCACCCCGGTGATGTCGCTGGGCAGCAGATCCGGGGTGAACTGCACGCGCCGGACGCTGCAGGCGATCGACCGACCCAGCGCCTTGGCGAGCAGGGTCTTGCCGACCCCGGGCACGTCCTCGATGAGCACATGGCCCTCGCTGAGCAGCGCGACCAGCGCGAGCCGCACGATCCCGGGCTTGCCCTCGACGACCATGGCGATGTTGCCCTGGATGCGCTCCGTGCCCGCTGCCACGGTCTGCGTCGCCGTCGCCGAGCCCGTCCGTCGTCTCACCGCCACGGTGGTCCCCCTGAAGGTCCGACAGAGGTGGGTCTGAGATGCGAGGCGCTGGGCGCGGCGCGGCACCAGTCTAGACCCGACCCCTGGCGCCCATCCCGAGCGCCTGGCTCCGGTCCGCCGGCGCAGCTGACGCGGTCGCTACCATACGGCCACATGACCCAGGGCGACCACGGCGGCGACGGACCGGTCCCGCTGTCGCGGGGCGCGCGCACTGCCGCGCGCCTGCGCCAGGCAGCGCGGGAGGCCTTCGCTGAGCTGGGCTGGCAGGGCACCCGTGTCGAGGACATCGTCCAGCGAGCCGGCGTCAGCCACGGCAGCTTCTACACGTACTACGACAACAAGTCGGCGGTGCTGTCGGATCTGGTCGGGGCGCTGCAGGCCGACGTCGTTGCCCTGGGGGCCGCGCCGTGGGAGGCCGACGACGTCCGCGGCGCGCTCGAGCGCATCATCGGGGGCTTCCTCGACATCTACTGGCGCGACGCGGTCGTCATCCGCACCTGGCTGGAGGCCGCACGCGACGAACCATCCTTCCGGGAGCTGTACCTGCAGTCCCGCAGGCTGTTCGTGCGCCGGGTCGCCGAACACCTCGCCGCCGCCGCGGCCGCCTCGGGGCGCAACGCCGGCCCACCCGCCGATACCGTCGCCTCTGCGCTGGTGGCCATGGTGGAGCACTTCGCGTACTGCTGGGCGGTGCTGGGGGAGCGCCACGAGCGGGCCGACGCGGTGGGGGCGCTCGTGCTCGTGTGGGGAAGCGCGCTGAACGCCCTGGCCGGCTTCGAGGTCGTCCGCCTCGACCAGCGGCGCCGCCGCGACGCGGCGGCAGGATCCTGATGCGATCCCCGTCCGCCGGCGCAACCCGGTGAATCGTCAGCGACATCGATGTCGCGGATGCGGCAACCGATGCACTCAAGGATGCGGCTCGGGGACGGACCGGGCGCGACCTCCGGCAGACAGCGCCCACGCCGCCGGCCTTCTGCGACCGCCTAGCTGCTACAGTGGCGCGGCCGGGCGGCCAGCCGACTTCGCGCCGCGTCCGGCAGGGAGGACGGCGTGGATGCTGGCCCGCCACCACGCGGGGCGCGCGCGCAGGCGCGTCCCTGCGGGCCTGCTGTCCTGGTAGAGCCGGCCGCCGAGGTCGAAACACCCGCCGTCGCAGCGGCGCCGGGTCTCCCGCACAAGGCGCTCATCCTCAACGCCACCATGGAGCCGCTGTGCGTGGTGCCGGCCCGGAGAGCCGTGGTGCTCGTGCTGGCGAGCAAGGCCGACGTCGTCCACAGCAACGGCCACCGGTTCCGCTCTGAGCACCTCGATCTGGCGGCCCCTTCGGTGGTGCGCCTGCGCCGCTACGTGCACGTGCCATACCGGGGGCGGGCGGCGCTGAGCCGTCGCGGCGTGTTCATCCGCGACGGCCACACCTGCCAGTACTGCGGGCGGTCGGCAGAGAACGTGGACCACGTCGTTCCCCGCAGCCGAGGCGGGGCCCACGAATGGGAGAACGTCGTGGCTGCGTGCCGGCGGTGCAACAGCCGCAAGAAGGATCGCACGCCCGCAGAGGCTGCGATGACCCTGTCACGTCACCCCTACGCGCCCCGGGCCGCCTTCTGGCTGGTGGTGGCCGTCGGTCGGGTCGAGCCCGACTGGCACGCCTACCTCGGCGACGCACTTCCCGCCAGCTAGCAGGGCGAGGTCGCGCAGCGGCCGCCGGCGGGCGGCGATCGGTCACGGGCGCACCCTGGCGGGCCGGCCCCTGCCTGAAGCACTCCACGGGTCTGGCCCTGGAAGGCGTGCCGATGGCGCCCGGCAGGCCGCCCCACAGACCCCACGGCATGGCCGGTCAGCCGCTTGGCACGCGCGGCCCGGCGGCCTCGAAGCCGGCCCGGGATGAGGGAGTGGTTGACAGGTGGGGGAAAGTGGAGCATTGTGGTGGCTGTTGGTGAGGCAGGAGGGGCCACAGAGTGTTCCTGGGGGAGTACCAGCACGCGCTGGACCCCAAGGGCCGGCTGATCCTGCCCTCGGCCTACCGGGAGCAGCTGCAGGACGGACTGGTGATGACCGTGGGACTGGACCACTGCCTGGCGGTCTATCCCGTGGGCGCCTGGGACAGGGTCAAGGAGGGGTTGCGAAGCCTGCGGGCCACCGACCGGCGGGAGCGGATGTTCTCGCGGATGATCACGGCTTCCGCCCACCGCGACAGCCTCGACCGCCAGGGTCGGATCACCATCCCGGCGCGGCTGCGCGACTACGCGTCGCTGACCAAGGACGTTGCGGTGGTGGGGGCCGACGAGCGCCTGGAGCTGTGGGACGCTGCGCGCTGGGAGGGCTATCGGCGCGAAGGCATGACCGAGTTCGCCACCACCGCCCAGCCGTTCGACCTGGGCATGTTCTGAGCGGATCTGGGGGCACATCGACCATGGACGCAGCGACCGCAGTGGCCGCCGTCACGGAGGCGCGGTGGCACGGCCACCGCTAGCCGGGTGCGTCGTGGCCCACGAGCCAGAGGTGGCGCGAGGCGCCCTGCACCTGCCGGTCATGGTCGACCGCGTCGTCGAGTTGCTCGCCGTGCCCGAGGCCGGCCCCGAGCAGCCGGTCCTGCTGGTCGACGCCACGGTCGGCGTGGGAGGACACGCCGCCGCGCTGCTGGCGGCCAGCGGCGAGGGCCTGCACCTGGTCGGGTTCGACCGCGACCCCGAAGCCCTTGCCCTGGCCCGCCGGCGCCTGGCCGCCTACGGCGGACGCGTGACCCTGGTGCACGCCGCCTACGACCGGCTGGTGGAGCATGTCTCGGCGTTCCTGGAGCGGGTCGGTCCGCTGCTCGCTGTGCTCTACGACCTGGGCATGTCGTCGCTGCAGCTGGACCGGGCCGGGCGCGGGTTCTCCTTCCGCGCCGACGGGCCGCTGGACATGCGTATGGACCCCACCGGTGGCACCACTGCCGCCGATCTCGTCAACGACACCGACGCCGACGAGTTGACCGGCATCATCGCCGCCTACGGCGAGGAGCGCCACGCCCGGCGCATCGCGGCCGCCATCGTCCGTGCCCGCCCTGTGGCGAGGACCGTCCAGCTCGCCGATGTGGTGGCAGCGGCGCTGCCGCCCGGAGAGCGCAGGAGACGCACTGCCCGGGGAATCCACCCGGCCACCCGCACGTTTCAGGCGTTGCGCATCGCCGTCAACGGCGAACTCGACCTCTTCAGCGCCTCCCTTCCTCAGGCGTTGGAGCTGGCGGCGCCCGCCCGACCGGGCCAGGCCGCCGTCGCGGCGGGCAGCGGCCGCGGCGGGCGCATCGCCGTGCTCAGCTACCACTCGCTGGAGGACCGCATCGCCAAGCGGTTCCTCTCCGACGCGGCCGCTGGCTGCATCTGCCCGCCGGACCTGCCGGTGTGCGGCTGCGGCCGCGTCCCCCTCGTCCGCCCCCTGACCCGCGGCGCCGAGCGACCCGTCGACGCGGAGGTCGCCAGCAACCCTCGCGCCCGCTCGGCCAGGCTGCGGGCCGTCGAGAAGATCGCCCCGAGCCCGCGGGTCGAGCACCCGTCACAGGAGACGTAATGGCCGTGCAGGTGTCGCCCCAAGCCCGAGCACGCCAGCAGCCGACGCCCGGGCCGCCGCTGCCGCGGCCCGAGCTGCGACTCCTACCGCCGCCGCGCCACCCCACCCGTTGGGTGGTCGTGCTCCTTGTGGTCACGGTCGCGGGCATCTTCGGCGTCGTCGCGCTGCACGCCCTGGCGGCCGAACAGGCCTTCACCGCGCGGCGGCTGGAGGCCGAGGCCGATCGGCTGGCGATGCGCCACGGGGAGCTCACCGCCGAGGTTGCCGTCCTGCGCGCGCCTGAGCGGCTGCGGCGCGTGGCCACCGAGGAGCTCGGGATGGTGCCCCCCCGGCAGCCGACCTTCCTCGTCGTACCCGTCGCGCGCCCTGGGCAGCAGGCTGGTGGTGGGATCCGATGAGCCACCGTCCCCGGCCCCGGCGCGTCCGCCGGGTATGGTCGGCCGAGCGATCACGGGGCCTGGCCCGGGCGCGCAGCGGTCGGCGGCTGACCGGCTTGCTGGCCGCCTACCTCCTGGTCACCGGCTCGCTGGGGTGGCGGCTGGTCACCGTCCAGGTGGTCTCCGCCGCCCAGTACCGGGGTCTGGCCCAGCGCCAGACCCACCGGGAGCTCGAGCTGGCCCCACAGCGGGGCACGCTCTACGACCGGGAGGGCGAGCCACTGGCGCTGTCGCTCTCGGCGGCCACGGTCTACGCCCATCCTCCGGCGCTGCGCGTCAGCGGCGTCGACCCCCACCAGGTCGCCGCCCAACTCGGCCCCGTCCTCGGCGTCGCCTCCGACCGGCTGGTGGCGGAGCTCACGAAGGACGCGAGCTTCGTCTATCTGGGCCGGCAGCTGCCGCGGCAGATCGGTGAGCACGTCGAGGCGCTGCGGCTGCCCGGGATCGGCGTCCTCGAGGAGCCCGTCCGCCGCTACCCGACCGGCTCGCTCGCCGCACAGCTGGTCGGCTTCGTCGGGGTCGACAACGTAGGACTGTCAGGCCTGGAGGCCCAGTACGACCCGCAGCTGTCGGGCACACCGGGGCGGCTGCTGCTCGAACAGGCCCCCGGCGGGCTGACGATCACCGGCGCTCCCCGCCAGATCCGGCCGCCGGTGCCCGGCACCGATGTCGTGCTCACCATCGACCGGGAGATCCAGGCCGCCGCGGAGCGGGCCCTGGCCGATGCGCTCGAGCGCTACAGGGCGAAGGGCGGGTCGGCGGTCGTGCTCGACGTCGCCAGCGGCGAGATCCTGGCCCTGGCCAACGCCCCGGGGTTCGACCTGCACCGCACCGGCGAGGCCGACGAGTACGCCCGGCGCAACCGCGCGCTCACCGACGTCTACGAGCCCGGCAGCGCCAACAAGGTCGTCACCGCGGCCGCCGCCCTGGAGGAGGGCCTGGTGCGGCCCGACCAGGTGCTGTCGGTGCCCGACAGCCTCGCGGTCGGCTCCAAGCGCTTCAGCGATCCCCACGCCCCCGACACCGAGGCCATGACCTTCGCCGAGGTGATCGCCCGCTCCTCCAACGTCGGCACGATCAAGGTCGCCCAGCGCCTCGGGCCGCAGCGCCTCGCCGACTACCTGCGGGCGTTCGGCTACGGCGAGCCGACCGGCGTCGGCTTCCCCGGCGAGACCACTGGCACCGTGCCTCCCCCGCAACAGTGGTGGGACACGAGCCTGCCGACGATCGCTATCGGCCACGGGGTGTCCGCCACCCTGCTGCAGATGAGCGCAGCCTTCGCGACGATCGCCTCCGGCGGCGAGCGCGTGCCACCCACACTGGTGCGCGGCACCCTCGGGCCCGACGGGCGACTGGATGCGGCACCGGCACCCGAGCGTCGCCGCGTCGTGTCGCCGCAGACCGCCCGGGCCGTCGCCGACATGCTCGCCGGGGTCGTCACCGACGAGCTCGGCACCGGCCGGCTCGCCGCCGTCCCCGGCTACACGGCGGCCGGCAAGACCGGGACCGCACGCAAGCCCTCGCAGAGCCGGCGCGGTTACGAGGCCGGCGCGTACGTCGCCAGCTTCGTCGGCTTCGCCCCCGCCGACAACCCGGCGCTGGTCACAGCCGTGATGCTCGACGAGCCCGAGCCGATCTACGCCGGGATCACCGCGGCCCCGGTATTCAGCGAGATCATGGCGTTCGCGCTGCCCCACCGCCGGGTCCCGCCCTCGCCCACAT
>DASZOD010000200.1:0-2450 GCA_035550935.1 Egibacteraceae bacterium
GCGACGTCGACGTCGCAGACGCCGAGAGGATCCCCGGGGTCCAGCTGGAGGAGGAACTGCCGGCAGCGCTGGGCCTCGTCGAACTCGCCGATCGCCGCGGCGGCGCGCATGAGCTCGTGGACACTGCGCAGGAACCCCTGGTTGGGCTGGTGGCGCCACGGAACCGGTCCTTGGCCGCGCCAACCGGCCTTGCGGACCATGTCCAGGCCACGGTGGTAGCCGGTGCGGGCGAAGGCGTAGGCGGCCACCGTGTCCCCGGCGTCCAGGGCCCACGCGGCCAGGTGCGCCCAGACGTCCAAGAACGTCGGGTGCGCCCTGGCGACGTCGGCGAGCCGCCGGCCGAGCGCGACCCGGTCGCCGGCGGGCGCCGCCAACGCTTCGCTCAGGTCGCGCCGGGCCTGGCCGGCCTCGGCCGGGTCGGGCTCCAGCAGCGTCTCTGGCGTGTCGCTCAGCGGCAGCCGCTCGTCGCTCATGGCCTGGGTATACCCGCGGCGGCGCGCAGCGCCCCAGTGGGCCATGGGCAATGTGGCGTGGTCGGGGTCCGCGCGGCCGATACCATCGCTGGCGATGACGGCCGGCCTGGAGGGGCGGTGAGCAGCCCGCGTGCGCAAATGCTTGCCTGCGGGGTGCTCGTCGGAGCGGTGCTGGCAGCAGCCTGCGGGACCGGGCCGGCCCCGGACGCGGCGGGCCAGCCGCGGGATGGTCGCGCCGGACTGCAGCTGACGGGCACCGTCGGTGGACGCCAGGTCGCCGTGTCCGACGGGGCGCCCAGGCTGATCGTGGGCGACTGCGATCCCCAGGACGGCCCCGACGACGACGTCTGCCTGGTATCCCGGGACATCGACGGCACGCTGGTGCGCCTGCTGATCGAGAACCCCGAGGTGCTGGAGGCGGGAGCGTCGGTCCCGGTCGCCGACGTGGACTGCCCGCCCCGGGCCTGCGACGCGCTGACCGACGTGGCGGTGGTGGAGCTGCAGGTCGGAGTCGGTGAGCAGACCCGGCGCGCCACCGGCGGCCTGGTGACGACCAGCGTGGTGCAGCCGCGGCTGCGCTACGCGGGGACGCTGACGCTGGAGTTCCCCGACGGTCGCCTGGCGGGGGGCTTCGACGTCGTCCCGCGTTCCGATGACTGATCGGCTCGCCGGTCCCGGGTCAACGCCCGGTGAGGGCGTCGGCGAGGATGGCCCACACCCGCTGAGGGTCGCGGGTGCCCAGCGCCGGCATGTGCGCGCAGGCCTCGAACCCCCAGGCCCACAGGTCGTCCACGCCCGCCTCGCGGGCGGCGGCCACCGCCGCGCGGATGTCGGCCTCGTCTTGGGGTCCCAGGCCGAACCCCTGGATCCACAGCTGAGCCCCGATCCCGCGGGCGTCCGCCAGCGTCCGGACCCGCTGCGCGCTGGCGCCGACGTACCTGGCGGCCGGCTCGTCGGCCAGCCCCCAGTAGGGGTCGGTGGCCAGCGTGTGCAGCCCGGGAGCGGCGGCCACCGCCTCCCAGTCGGACGGTTGACGGCCCTCGGGGCCTGCCGGCAGCACGCAGACCGTGCTGCGGCCGCCCGAACGGTGGACATGGGCGACCAGCTCGTGCAGGAACTCCACCAGTGCGGCCTGTCGGAACTCGACCACCGCGGGGGTCAGCGTTGCCGGCATCGGCTCGCCGTAGCGGCCGCGGAAGCGCCGCTGGCAGGCCTGGCACCGGCAGGCCCAGCGCCGCCGGTCGTGGCCGAAGCGCCGGGGGTCGGCCCAGTGCGGCTCGTCCCAGAAGATGCGGTCGGCGCCGGTGGCCACGGCCGCGTCGGCCCACGACCGCACGTAGGCGCGCACCACCGGCTGGTTCGGGCAGCCGGCGCCCACCGGCCGGCCGTCGTCGAACACCTGGCCGGTCTCCGGATGGGCGGCGCTGAACCAACTCTCGGCCTCGCCGCCGAACAGCAACGCGATCGCCCAGGCACCGACCTGCACTTCAAGGCCCGCCTCCTGGGACACCTCGACGATGCGGGTCAGCTGCTGGCGGTAGTAGCGCAGGTCGTTCTCGCTGAAGGTGTGCAGCACCCCGGTGAAGCCGCGACGGGCCAGCGCTTCCATGTCGGCCGCCACGTGGCGGAGGATGCGGTTGCCGAAGTAGGCGACGCCGATCGCGATCGAGGGCCTCCTCGCCTGCTCCGGTCGGGAACGCGTGAGCCCGCAGCCCGGCCACGGTAGCCGACCCGCCCGTCAGACACCGGCGCGGCTGTCCCAGGTCTCGCCGGCGTGGACAGCGTCCCAGAAGCGCAGCTCGAAGCGCACCACGCGGCTGAAGGCTCCCGCCACAGACGGCTGCAACGGGCTGGCGACGAGCCGGTCCAGCAGCCGTCCCAGCGCGTCGACGTAGGCGCGGAAGCCTTCGGATGACCAGTTGCGGACGAACGCGGCGTAGGGCGAGGCGTTGTCGGTGCGCGCGCGCACCCCCCTCC
>DASZOD010000201.1:0-4918 GCA_035550935.1 Egibacteraceae bacterium
CACCCGCACCCTGAGGCGCCAGACACCCCGCCCGGCAACATCCTGCTCGGACCCGTGGCCGCCGTCTACGACCGGGCCCGCGACGCCGCCCGGCGGGTCTTGGGGCGCTGAGGCCCTCAAGGCCTCGACTCAACCCCCCGACTGCGTCCAGCGCAGTCGCTGTGGGCGCGGCCGGCAGGGCGGTGAGCTGGCCGGGACGGGAGGATCGGAGCCACCGATGCGAGTGGTGATCACCGGGGCTACCGGCAACGTCGGCACGAGTCTCGTCGAGGTCCTCGGCCGCGAGCCGGAGGTCGACACGATCCTGGGTCTGGTCCGCCGGGTGCCCCGATGGGAGCCGCCGAAGACGACGTGGGCCCAGGCCGATGTCGCCAGAGACGACCTGGCGGGCCACTTCCGCGACGCCGACGTCGTCGTGCATCTGGCGTGGCTCTTCCAGCCCACCCACGATCCGGTCGTTACCTGGGAAACCAACGTCCTGGGCAGCATCCGCGTGTTCGACGCGGTCGCCGAAGCCGGCGTGGGGGCCCTCGTCCACGCCTCCTCGGTCGGCACCTACTCGCCGGGCCCCGACGGCCAGCCCGTGGACGAGTCGTGGCCCACGCACGCCCTGCCCACGGCCGCCTACGGTCGGGAGAAGTCCTACGTGGAAAGGGTGCTGGACGGCTTCGAGCACGACCATCCCGACATCAGGGTCGTCCGGCTGCGACCGGGCTTCATCTTCAAGCGGGAGACCGCGGCGGAACAGCGACGACTGTTCGCGGGGCCTCTGCTGCCCAACCGGCTGGTGCGCCCGTCGTTGCTGCCGATCATCCCCGACGTGCCTGGCCTGCGGTTCCAGGCGCTGCACTCCCTCGACGCGGGGCAGGCCTATCGGCTGGCCATCTTGCGCCCGGTGCGCGGCGCGTTCAACGTCGCCGCCGACCCGGTGCTCGACCCGCAGACCTTGGGCGAGCTCCTGGGAGCCCGGCCGGTCAGGATGCCGGCCTGGCCCCTGCGGGCCGCCGTGGCCGCCGGGTGGCACCTGCACCTGGTGCCGGCCAGTCCCACGCTGGTCGACCTGGCGCTGAGCCTTCCGGTCATGGACACGACGCGCGCCCGCACCGAACTGGGGTGGGAGCCGGCCCACAGCTCGCTGGAAGCGATCCAGGAGTTCCTGGAAGGTCTGCAGGAGGGCGCCGGGATGGACACCCCGCCGCTGCAGCCCAAGGCCGGCGGCGCGGCCCGGGAGAGGGAGATCGCCACCGGCGTGGGTCGGCGCCCGGACGTCGACACCTGACCGCCCCACGGCGACGAGCCGGCGGGCCGTGGCGTCATCGAGTGAGCGAATGAGACCGAGCGACTAGGGCGCAGGTGACCGGCGGCTATCGCCGCGCGGCGCTGCGGATCAGCTCGTGGGCCTCGCCCGGCCCCAGCCATCCTCTGATCTCGACGTCCTCGTCGCCCTCCAGCTCCTTGTAGACCCTGAGGAATTGCTCGATCTCGCGCAGGTTCTGCGCCGGCACGTCCGCGACCGCTCCGATGTCCGCGAAGCGGGGGTCGTCGTCGGGCACGGCGAAGATCTTCGGGTCTGGCCCCTTCACGTCGTGCATGTCCAGCACGCCGATCGTTCGGGCCCGCACCACGCAGCCGGGGAACGCCGGATCGTAGGCGGCCAGCAGGATGTCGAGGGGGTCGCCGTCGTCTGCGACCGTCGAGGGCGCGAAGCCGTAGTCCATCGGGTAGCGCACCGAGCCGGGCAGCACCCGGTCACGGACGATGACTCCCAGCTGGCTGTCGTACTCGTACTTGTTGCGGCTGCCCACGGGCACCTCGACGACCACGTTCACCACCCGGGGGGCGTCGTCGCCCAGCGGCAGCTTCTCGAGATCCACGGTCATGTGCGCTCCGAACGACGGAAAGGCCGGCGCTGACGCCGGCGCTGTGGCGGCTTGGCGGTCACCATGCTAGGAGCAGGCCGGTGCCGGCCTGCCCGCGGCCACGAGAGCTGTATCAGCCGGGACCGTCGCAGCCTCTGGCTAGCAGGGATGGGAGCGACCGCGGGTCGTGGCTGGAGGGGTTGTCGTGTCGCAGCACGGGTGGGAGCTGATCGTCGGCTTCGCCTCCTTGGCGATCTACATGGGGTTGGTGCTGTGGGCTCGGGCCGTCCACATCGCTCGGGCAAACCGCGTGTGGACCGATTCCCACCGCGACGAGCTGTGCGTGAGCCTGCGGCTGCTGCGATCCAGGATGCCCTGCGCGCAGAGCGGCGAGGCCGGCGACGGGATCGACCAGCTACTGGCGTCCTGCGACCAGCGCTCGACCGACCCAGGGTCTTGGCGCAACGGCAACGGTCCGCGGGAGATCGGCGACTGGGTCGTGCTGCACGAGGCCGAGCGCCAGGCCGTGTGGCTGCTCGGCGACGAGCAGGTCCGCGCCCGCTTCGAGCGGGTCATGGGCCAACTGGAAGAGCTGCCTGTGGCACGGCGGACGGCCTGGCGGCTGAAGTCCCGTGACCTCGTCCGCGCCCCGGCCTGCCAGTTGCGCGCCACCCTGGTGGAGTTGCTGGCCGAGGTGCACAACGCCCGCGACGCCAAGTACGCGCAACTCGCCAGCCTCTACAGCAAGGCCTTCTGGCTGGTCTGGGTCGCCCTGCTGCCGTTGGCTGTCCTGCTGCTGCTGGGCTACGGGGTGGTGCTCGTCGCCGGGGCCGTCGGCGGGCTCATCAGCCGACTGCAGCGCATTGTCTACGCCGAGGGGCTGCCCACCGCCTACGGGTCCTCATGGGTGCCGCTGTTCTGTGCCCCGCTGCTTGGCGCCCTGGCGGCCTGGGCCGGCCTCAACCTGATCGCCTTGCTGCAGACGCTCGGCGTCATCGACCTGCGCGACCTGCTCACCGGTCCGGGGGCTCTGGTCGTCCCGTCGTCCGGGGTGATCGGGCTCGCGGTTCTGCTCGGCCTCTCCGAGCGGCTGCTCAACCGTGTGGGAGGCGAGGCGGAGAAGGTCCTGCAGGCGCCCAACAAGCCCGCCGCGGACGCCGACACGGTCACCGAGGCGCTGCCTCCGCCCAGGGATCTCCCGGCGGGCGGCGACGGTCAGGCCGTCAGCCTGCAACCCAGCTGATCCTGCCCGCGCCGTGCAGCGCGCCTAGCGGCGGCGGCGACGGCGCAGCTATATGCGGTACGCACTTACCGAAGCGGGGGCCGGACCGTAGCGTTCGAGGGCGTCGCGTCCTGCGCCATGACGGGAGGTCAGCCGTGCGCCGCCGAACCTTTGCCGCAGCAGCCGCCTGCACGCTCATACTCGTGGCCTGCACGCCGCCCGAGCCGCGCGGCGAGCGCACCGGCGCCGAGCCCGAGGCATCTCCCACCCCGCAGGAGGGGCCGGTGTCGGGCGGCCGGCTGGTCGTGGCGATCTCTGCCGACCCCGGCGGCTTGAACCCCGCGATCACGACCAGCGGGGCGACCCACACGGCCTCCGAGCTGCTCTACAACGGCCTGGTCGACCTGGGGCCGGACCTGGAGCCCATACCGGAACTCGCCGAGCGTTGGGACATCGAGGACGACGGGGCGGTGTACCGGTTCCACCTACGCGAGGGCGTGACCTGGCACGACGGCGAGCCGTTCACGTCGGCCGACGTCAAGTACAGCTTCGAGCAGGTCCTGCTGGAGTTCCACTCGCGCACGCGGGCGTCGATGGGGCCGGCGCTGGAGGCGATCGAGACGCCCGACGACGCCACGGTCGTGTTCCGCTTCAACCAGCCCTACGCGCCGCTGCTGCAGCAGCTCAACGTCACCGAGGCGCCGATCGTGCCCCGGCACATCTACGAGGGCAGCGACCCGCAGACCAACCCGGCCAACAACGATCCGGTCGGCACCGGCCCATTCCGGTTCGTGTCCTACACCCCCGACGCCGAGATCCGCCTGGAGCGCAACCCCGACTACTTCGAGCAGGGCCTGCCCTACCTCGACGAGGTCGTCATGCGCGTCATCCCCGAGGAGGGCAGCCAGGTCATCGCCTTCGAGGCCGGCGAGATCGGCTGGCTGTGGGGCGTGCCCGGCCCGGACCGCGAGCGCCTGCAGGCCGACCCCGAGGTCGAGTTCCTCGAGACCCCCGTCAACCCCGGCGGGGCCAACTGCATCATGACCGTCAGCTTCAACCTCGAACGCCCGATCTTCCAGGACCTGCGGGTGCGTCGGGCCGTCGCTCACGGCCTGGACCGCGACCAGTTCCTGGAGCGGATCCTGTTCGGCGAGGGGCGGGTCGCCGCCGCGCCGATCCACAGCGGCATCGCGTTCGCCCACGCCACCGGACTGGACCTGCCGACCCACGACCCGGCCGAGGCCCAGCGCCTGCTCGACGAGGCCGGGTGGGTCCGCCAGGGCGAGGGCATCCGCACCGCCCGCGGCGTGGCGGGCGTGCCCGACGGGACTCCTCTGGCGTTCAACTTCCTGGCCTTCCCGACCTTCGTGCCCTACGGCGAGCTGCTGCGCGCGCAACTGCGCGAGATCGGCATGGACGTCACGGTGCAGCAGCTCGAGCCGCAGGTGTTCGCCGACACCGTCTTCGAGCAGCGCGCGTTCGACACGAACATCATCTCCTACTGCAACGGCACCGACCCCGAGATCGGGGTGCGCCGGATGTACGTGTCCTCCAGCATCGGCCCGGTGCCGTTCTCGAACGCGGCCGCCTACCGCAACCCGGAAGTGGACCGTTTGTTCGACCAGGCCCAGGAGACGGTGGACCAGGACGAGCGGGGCGACCTGTACCGCCAGATCCAGGAGATCGCCGCCGCAGACCTGCCGTACTGGTGGATCGTGGAGACGGTGGCGACCCGCGCGTACCGCAGCGACTGCGCCGGCTTCCAGCCCTCCGGCCACTTCGCCGAGACCGGCTACTGCCGGCGGTGACCGGCCGCCCCGCGCCGGCAGTAGCCGGT
>DASZOD010000202.1:0-2700 GCA_035550935.1 Egibacteraceae bacterium
CCGGCGTCCAGCCGGCGGAAGTCGGCGAACTCGATGCCGTAGACCTCCTTGAGGCCCGGCAGGCCCACCCGGCGCTGCTCGGTCTCGGGGGGGCCGCCGAGGACCAGCTGACCGGCCACCGGCGCCAGGTCCGAGACCGTCTCCAGGTTGTGGCGCCCGGCGGTCTCGGGTGTCACCACCAGCGCGTCGCGGTCCTGGGCGGGCGAGGCCTGCAGCACGGCGATGCCCCGGGGCTCGAGCTCGTCGCGCAGACCCGCGACGAGCTCGTCGGTGTCGGTGCTGACCACCGGCTCGTCGGACAGGTAGGCCAGCAGCGCTCCGGTGTACTCGGGCGTCAGGTCCAGCTCGCCGCTCTCCAGGGCGGGGAAGACGATCTCGCGCGACCCCAGGTTGAGCCTGGTCTCGACGGTGAAACCCTGCTGGGCGAGCACCTGGGCGTACATGTTGGCGAGGATGAGCTGCTCGCTGAAGTTCGTCGAGCCGACCACGATCGTGCCGGGCGCCCCGCCGTCGGCGCCGGCCGGCGCAGCGGTGCCCTGCGACAGCGGGCTGTCGCCGGCTGTGCAGGCCCCGGCGAGCAGGGCGAGCACGGCCAGAGCGGTGCCGGGCAGCAGGGAGCGGAGGCGGACCATGAGCGATCCTTTCTGTCGGTGGGCTGCGGGTCTCCTCGCGGTCTCACGCCGCGGGGGCGGTGGCCTTGGCGCTGGCGGCGGCCTCGGCGTGTCGCGCGGCCAGGCCCCTGGGCACGACCAGGCGCTGCAGGCCGGCCATGGCCAGCTCGATGACGAACGACAGGACCGCGACGAGCAGGCCACCGGCGGTGACCTGGACCAGGTCACGGTTGGCCAGCCCGTCGACGATGTAGCGGCCCAGCCCGCCGAGGGCGGCCACCGCTGCCAAGGTCGCGGTCGCCACGACCTGGACCGCGGAGGTGCGCAGGCCGGCCATGACCAGCGGCAGCGCAACGGGCAGCTCGGCGCGTAGCAGCACCTGGGTGCCGGTCATGCCCATGCCCTCGGCGGCGTCGCGCACCTCGGGGTCGACCGAGCGGACCCCGACGTAGCTGTTCGTGACGATCGGGGGGACGGCCAGCGCGATCAGGGCCACCAGCAGCGGCGCCAGTCCGATGCCGGAGACGACCACCACCAGCAGGAGGATCCCGAACGTGGGTACCGCCCGTCCCACGTTGGACACGTTGATCGCCAGCTGCCCGCCCCGGCCGGCGTGGCCCAGTCCGAGCCCGACGGGCAGCGCCACCGCCGCGGCGATGGCGGTCGCGGCCAGCGAGTAGCCCAGGTGCTGCAGCAGGCGCGCGGGGATGCCGTCAGCGCCGGCCCAGTGCGCCGGGTCGGCGAACCAGGCCAGCAGGGCGCCCGCGAATTCCACGCCGTCAGCGGCTCCCGTGCTGCCAGGGGCTTAGGACCCGCTGGAGTCCGAGCAGCGCCAGGTCGGCGGCGACCGCCAGGGCGATCGACAACACCATGCCCACGACCAGCGGCGTGGGGAAGTCGCGCAGGAAGCCGTCGAGGAACAGCCGGCCCAGGCAGCCCTGGCCGATCAGCGCGGTGACCGTGACCAGGCCGATGGTCGTCACCGTGGCGATGCGCAGCCCGGCGACGATCGCCGGCAACGCCAGCGGCAGGTCGACCCGCAGCAGCTGGCGGGCCCGCGTGTAGCCCATGGCCTGGGCGGCCTCGCGCACGTCACGAGGCACACCCCGCAGCCCCTCGACGGTGTTTCGCAGCAGGATCAGCAGCGTGTAGCTGGTGAGCCCGATCAGGGCGCTGGTCCGCGACAGCCCGGTGAACGGCAACAGCAGCACGAACAGCGCCAACGACGGGATCGTGAACAGCATCCCGGTCACGCCCAGCAACGGCGTGTACAGCCGTGGCCAGCGCAGCGTCGCCAGGGCCATGGGGAAGGCGATGGCGAAGCCGTACGCCACAGCCGACGCCGTCAGGGAGATGTGGCAGCCCAGGTAGCCGCCGATGTCGTCCAAATGGCCGCCCACCCACGACCAGCGCACCAGCTCGGCGGCCACGACCCCGTGGCTCACACCAGCTCCTTGGTCACCAGTTCCTGGGTGATCAGTCCCTCGTAGCGGTCCCCAGCCGACACGCGCACCGCCACGCCGGTGCGGGAGCTGACCATGGCGTTGAGGGCCGCGCGCAGCGAGTCGGTGGCGTCGACGCGCAGCGCGAAAGGCCGGATGGGGCCGTCGCGCACCCGGGCGTCGAGCTCGTGCAGCGACATCCAGCCGCGCAGCCGCCCCCGGTCGACCACCACGACCCAGTCGGTGCCGTGGGCGCGGGCCACCTCGGCGGCGCGCTGGGCGCTGTCGCCGGGCGACACCACCGGGCCGGGCTCTGCGCTGACCTCCGTCACGGGGATGAGAGCCAGACGCTTGAGGCCCCGCTCGGCGCCCAGGAAGTCGGCGACGAAGTCGTTGACCGGGTCGGCCAGCAGCTCCCGCGGCGGCGCATACTGCTGGAGGACGCCGCCCTGGGCGAGGACCGCGATCCGGTCGCCCATCTTGATCGCCTCGTCGATGTCGTGGGGGACGAAGACGATGGTCTTGCGCACCTCCCCTTGCAGGCGCAGGAACTCGTCCTGCAGACGGGCCCGCACGATCGGGTCGACCGCGCCGAACGGCTCGTCCATGAGCAGGACCGGCGGGTCGACCGCCAGCGCCCGGGCCAC
>DASZOD010000203.1:0-2270 GCA_035550935.1 Egibacteraceae bacterium
TGCCGTCGGCGTCGGCGAGCACCGCGGCGTAGCGCGGCTCGGTGGCCATCAGCTCGCCGTGGGCGCCCTCGGCGACCACCCGCCCGCCCTCCAGCAGCGCCACCCGGTCGGAGAGGCTGATGGTCGACAGGCGGTGGGCGATGACCAGCGTGGTGCGCCCGCGCATGAGGGTGCGCAGCGCCGCGTGGATCTGCTGCTCGGTCTCGGCGTCCACCGCGCTGGTGGCGTCGTCCAGGACGAGGATTTGGGGGTTGAGCAGCAGGGTGCGGGCGATGGCGATGCGCTGGCGCTGCCCGCCCGACAGGGTGTAGCCGCGCTCGCCGACCTGGCAGTCGTAGCCGCCGTCGAGGCCGGCGATGAACCCCGCGGCACCGGACGCTCGGGCCGCGGCGACCACCTCGCCCAGCGCGGCGTCGGGGCGCCCGTAGGCGATGTTGTCGCGCACCGAGGCGGAGAACAGGAACGGCTCGTCGAGGACCATCCCGACGCTGGCACGCAAGCTGGCCAGGGTCAGGTCGCGGACGTCGCGGCCGTCCACGAGGACCTGACCGGCGTCGACGTCGTAGAAGCGGGCCAGCAGCCGCGCGACGGTGGACTTGCCCGACCCGCTGCGCCCGACCAGCGCGACGGTCTCTCCGGGTCGCAGCTGGAGGCTGAAGCCGTCCAGCACCCGGTGGCCGGGCTGGTAGCCGAAGCCGACGGCACGGAAGCCGACCTCGCCGCGAGGGGTGACCAGGTCGGCGGCATCGGGGCGGTCGCGGACCTCGGGGGGCTGGTCGAGCAGCTCGAGGATGCGGTCTGCGGAGGCGGCGGCGCGCTGGCCCAGCATCATGACCGCCCCGAGCATCCGGAACGGCGCCTGCAGCATGACCACGTAGCTGCTGAAGGCCACCAGCGCCCCCACGGTGACCTGCCCGCCCAGCGCCAGCCAGCCGCCGTAGCCCAGCACCGCGGCCAGGCCCAGCCGGGGCAGGTTCTCCATCGCCGACGCGTAGCGGCCGCGGACGTCGAGCTGGCGCACGGACGCCCAGCGAAGCCGGCGGCCGGCGGCGGCCAGCGCGTCAAGCTGCTGCTGCTCGGCGGCGAAGGAGCGCACCACCCGCACCCCAGTGACGTTCTCGGCGACGATCGTGGCGACGTCGGCCTGGCGGGCCTGGACCACCCAGGAGATCGGATACAGCAGCCGGCGCATCTTCACGCCTAGTGCGCCCACCAGCGGCAGGGGCGCCAGGGCCACCAGGGTCAGCGGCACGTGCACCGCCAGCATCAGCGCGACGGCGACCGCGAAACCGACCAGGGTCAGCGCCATCAGCGGGCCGAAGGCCAGGAACATCTGCACCGCGCGGATGTCGGCGTTGGCCCGCGAGATCAGCTCGCCCGACTGCGCCCGGTCGTAGAAGGAGAACGACAGGCGCCCCAGATGGGCGTACAGCAGCACCCGCAGGTCGGCCTCCAGCGCGTAGGCGAAGCGCAGCAGCGCGTCGCGATGCAGCCAGGTCAGCAGCCCGCGGGCCGCGGCCAGCCCGGCCAGCGCCCACACGAACGGGGCCAGGTTCGCCGTCCCGCGCGCCAGCGCGGCGTCGAGGGCGCCCATGATGACCCGTGGGACGGCCACCTGCGCCAGAAGCGCGGCCAGCGCGCCGCCCAGGGCCACCGCCAGCGCGCCCCTGCGGGCGGCCAGCAGCGGCAGGAGACGGCGGATCCACCCTCTGGCTGGATCGGGGTGAACCGACGCGGGCGGCGGCGGGTAGCGGGGCTGTGCCGCCACCGGCTCGAACGGCGACGGCGCCGGCGCGGCGGCGGTGGCCAGGCTGGCCAGGTCGTTTTCCAGCAGGCCGGTCATCGCCGCCGCAGCCGGCCGGCCCGGTCGATGTCGAGCGCCTCGCGCAGCGCCTCCAGGCCGGTGACCGCCTTGCGGGCGGTCGTCGCCGGCAGCGGCTCCAGCAGCGCGGCGAGGCGGCGGGTGACCGCCTCGTCGGCGAGTGCGAGCGCCTTGCGCCCGGCGTCCGTCAGCGCCACATGCACCCTCCGGCGATCCGACGGGTCCCCTGAGCGGGCCACCAGCCCCCGGCTGACCAGACCGTCGACCAGCGCGGTGATGCTGGGGCGGCTGACGGCCAGCTTGTCGGCGATCACCGCGGCCGCCGAGGCGCCCTCGGCCAGGAACGCCAGCAGCCGGTACTGGGCCAGCGACAGCTCCGGCTCGGCCAGTGCCCGCTCCACCACGCGGGCCAACCGCGCCGCTGCCCGGCTCGGCCCCGGCCCCAGTT
>DASZOD010000204.1:0-4519 GCA_035550935.1 Egibacteraceae bacterium
CGCCGGGACCGTGCATCCCCGGAAGCCCCGGCCGAGGCTGACCACGATCCCTGGCCAGCCCGGATCCGCGACCAGCAGGTTGCTGCCGCGGCCCAGCACGAGCCAGGGTCGCCGGTGCTCGGCGCACAGCTCAGCCACTGCGACGAGGTCGTCAATGGTCTCGGCGCGGACGAACGCCGCCGCCGGACCGCCGACCTTCAGCGTCGTGTGCGCCGCCAGGGGCTCCCCCGCGCGCAGCGACCCCGACAGCCGTGCGCTCAGGTCGTCGAGCAGCGCCCGGTCACGCACGCCGACCCTCCAGGCGTCGCAGCAGCACCGGCCCCACCTCGGTGACGTCGCCGGCGCCCAGGGTGAGCACGAGGTCGCCTGGTCCGACGAGCCCGGCGACGAGGTCGGTCAGCTCCCTGGCGGCGGGCACGAAGTAGGTCTCGGCGCCGTGGGCGCGGGCGGCCTCGGCGACGAGCACGCCGGTCACGCCGGGCACCGGCGCCTCCCCGGCGGCGTAGACGTCGGTGACCACGACGATGTCGGCGGCGGCCAGGGCGGCCCCCAGCTCGGCCCCGAGCGCGGCGGTGCGTGAGTACCGGTGGGGCTGGAAGACGGCCACCACCCGGCCCTCGGGCTCGGTCTGGCGGGCCGCGGCCAGCGTGGCCGACAGCTCGGTGGGATGATGGCCGTAGTCGTCGACGACGGTCACCCCGCCGGCGACGCCGACGAGCTGGAACCGTCGGGTGGCGCCCGAGAACGCCGCCAGCCCTTCGCGGACGTCCGCCAGCGCGGCGCCGGCCCACAGCGCCGCCCCGGCGGCCGCGGTGGCGTTGAGGACGTTGTGGGGGCCGGCCAGCGACAGCCGGAAAGGGCCCAGGTCCTGGCCGCGGCGCTCGAGTCGGAAACGTGCCCCGGCCGGATCGAGCGCGAGCTCGACCACCCGCAGGTCGGCGTCGGGGTGCCGCCCGTACGTCAGGACGGGGGCGCCGGCCCTGTCCAGCAGGCTGGCCGCGCCCGGATCGTCGCGGCAGACGACCGCCAGTCCCCCGGCCACCCGTCGGCTCAGGAACGCCGCGAACGCTTCCTGTACCTCGACCAGGTCGGCGTAGTGGTCGTGGTGGTCGATCTCGACGTTGGTCACGACGGCGCAGTGGACGGTGAACACGAGGAACGAGCGGTCGGACTCGTCGGCCTCGGCGACGAACAGGTCGCCCGTCCCGTGGTGTGCGCTGGTGCCGGCGTCGTGCAGCGCGCCGCCGATGGCGAAGGAAGGGTCCGCCCCGGCGGCCTGCAGGCACACCGTGGTCATGGCTGTGGTGGTGGTCTTGCCGTGCGTGCCGGCCACCAGGATCGAGCGGCGCTTGCCGATGAGGGCGGCCAGCAGCTCGGCCCTGCGGACGGTGGGGATGCCGAGCTCGGCGGCACGCACCAGCTCGGGGTTGTCGACGGGGATCGCGCTGGAGGTGGCGACCAGGTCGGCGCCGTGGACGTGCTCGGCGGCGTGGCCGACGTGGATGGTCGCGCCCATGGCGGCCAGCGCCGCGCAGACCCGGCCACCGCGCAGGTCGCTTCCGCTGACCTGGTGGCCACGCTCGATCAGGATGAACGCCAGCGCGCTCATGCCCGCGCCGCCGACGCCGACCAGGTGCACCCGCTCCGACGGTGCCAGCGTTGGCACAGGGCCGGGTGCGAAAGCCCCCGCCTGGCGGCTCACGGGGATCGCTCCCGCGGCGCCGGCTGCGCTGCGGAGCGCTCGCCCGCCGCCGGCGGCGCTGACCCGGCCCGAGCCAGGGCGCTGAGCACCAGGTCGGCCACCGCCGCCGCGGCGTCGGGCCGCCCGAAAGCACCGGCGGCGGCGGCGACCTCGGCACGCCGCGCAGGCTGCAGCAGCAGCGGCTCGCAGGCGTCCACGAGCGCAGCGGCGTCCAAGTCGGCGTCGGTGACGACGAGCGCGCCGCCGGCGGCGGCCAGCGCCCGGGCGTTGGCGCTCTGGTGATCTGCGGTGGCGTGCGGATAGGGCACGAGCACGCTGGGCAAGCCCAGAACGGTCAGCTCGGCGATGCTCGAGGCGCCGGCGCGGCACACGACGACGTCGGCGGCGGCATAGGCCAGGTCCATGCGGGCGATGAAGTCCTGGCAGCGCACCACCGGGACGGCCCGCCCGGGGCTGGCCAGGGCAGCCTGCCACGCAGCCGTGACCGCGGCATGCGCGCCGCGGCCGGTGGCGTGCAGGATCTGCAGGCGCTCGGGTGCGGCCCACAGCGCCGCGCCGGCGACGACGGCCTCGTTGAGGCGCCGAGCGCCCTGACTGCCGCCGAACACGAGCAGGGTCGACCGGTCCGGGTCGAGGTCGAACGCGGCCAGCGCCTCGGCACGCAACGCAGCCCGGTCGACGCCGGCCAACCCGGGGCGGACCGGGTTGCCGGTGACCACCACCCGGTCGGGTCGGGGGAAGCGCTGGGCGCTGTCGGGGAAGCTCACCGCGACGGTGTGGGCCCAGCGCGCGGCGAGCCGGTTGGCGAGGCCGGGCACGGCGTTCTGCTCGTGGAGCACCAGGGGGATGTGCGCCCGCCGGGCGGCCAGGGCCAGCGGCACCGACACGTAGCCGCCCAGCCCGCAGCCGGCGACGACGCCGCGGGTGCGGATGAGCTCGCCGACCGCCCGGGCAGCGCTCAGCACGACGACCGGCAGCCGAAGGGTGGCCGGTGACAGCCGCCGGGCCAGCGGCAGGGCGCCCACCGTGTGCAGGGTCCATCCCGCCTGGGGCACAAGTTGGGACTCCAGGCCCCGCGACGTCCCGACGAACTCGACACGCAGGTCGGGGCGGGCTGCCCGCAGCGCCTCGGCGACGGCCAGCGATGGGAAGACGTGGCCGCCGGTGCCGCCCCCGGCCAGCAGCACGGTAGCGTCCCCGCGCGCGTTCACCGCTGCCTCCTGACCGGGGCCCTCGCAGGGGCCCGCCGGGCGTGGCGGGCGACCGACATGAGCAGGCCGCAGCCCAGCATGGTCGACACCAGGGAAGTGCCGCCGAAGCTGACCAGCGGCAGGGTCACGCCCGTCACCGGCAGCAAGCCCACCACCGAGCCGATGTTCACCGCGGCCTGCACGAGCAGCCAGCCGGTGATGGCCGCGGCCAGCAGCCGTCCGAACGGGTCGGGGGCGCGCCGGGCGGCGCGCAGTCCGCCGACGGCCACGGCGGCGAACAGCAGCACGACTCCCAGGGCGCCGACCAGGCCGAGCTCCTCGCCGATGATCGCGAACACGAAGTCGGTATGGGCGTTGGGGATGAACAGCCACTTGCCGCGGCTCTGGCCCAGTCCTACCCCCAGCCAGCCGCCGGAGCCCAGTGCCAGGTAGGCCTGCATGACCTGGTAGCCGAACGTGTCGGGGTAGGCGGCAGGGTCCAGCCAGGCCGCGACCCGCCCGCGCCGGTAGGGCGTCGTGGCGATGGACGCCAGCCCCACCACGGTGGCCAGGCCGACGCCTGCGGCGATCATGCGCACCGGCAGGCCCCCGACGACCAGCAGGACGCCGGCCACGGCGACGAGCAGCAGGGCCGTCTCCAGGTCGGGCTCGGCCAGGACCAGCCCCGCCGCGATCGCCGTGAGGGGCACCGCCGGCAGCAGCAGCGCGGCGAGATCGCCGCGACGCAGCCGGGGCCAGCGGCGGGCCAGGACATGGGCCAGGTACAGCGGCAGGCTCAGCTTGACAAGCTCTGCGGGCTGGAAACGCACCCAGCCCAGCGCGATCCACCGTCGCGCGCCGTTGACGACGATGCCGACGCTCGGGATGAGCACGGCGGCCGCCAGCGCCAACGACCCGAGCAGCAGCAGGGGCGTCGCCCGCCGCCAGGCCCGGTAGTCGGTGGCGGCGGCCAGCACCATCGGCGGCAGTCCGAACAGGCACCACAGCAGCTGGCGCCGGAAGATGCCGAAGGGGTCGCCGGTCTCGGCGGTCGACTGCACGAACGAGGACGAGAAGGTCATGACCAGGCCCAACGCCAGCAGCGCGCCGACAGCGACCGCCAGCACCCAGAACTCCTGGGTCGCCTCGCCCGGCAACCTCCAAGAAGCACGGGCTGGGGCCGCCCGGCGCGGCCGGGTGTCAGCCGCCACCTGCCACCTCCGCCTGGTGGGCCAGGGCGGCGACGGCGTCGCGGAAGGCTCGGCCGCGCTCGGAGTAGTCGCGGAACTGGTCCATGGACGCGCAGGCGGGGGCCAGCAGCACCGTGTCGCCTGCGGAGGCCAGTTCGGCGGCGGTCGAGACGGCGGTCTCCAGCTCTCCGGCTTCGACCGTGGGCACCCGCAGCGACCGGGTGAGCGCGGCGATGGCCGGGCCGCTCGCCCCGATCGTCACCGCGGCCCGGACCCGTCGCCGGACGACGTCGGCCAGTACGGCGAAGTCTGAGCCCTTGTTCAGTCCCCCCGCGATCCACACCACCGTCGGCCGTACCGTCTGGGAGGCATCGCCGGCCCCGGGCGTGGTGGGCGCGGCAGCCAGCGCCGCCGCGGCAGCCAGCGCCGCCGCGGCG
>DASZOD010000205.1:0-2777 GCA_035550935.1 Egibacteraceae bacterium
GGGCTGGACTCCCCACAAAGACCATGACAGACCAAAAGCGGCCGCGTGTACCCCCCGTCACGTAAGTTGCCTACCGCAGGTGACGTAGCCGGGCGTACTTCGCCGGTCACGACCAGTCAAGGATGGCCCAAGTCACCGGGACGAAAACCCGCGGGGGCAGATTGTCGTCGATCGGCAGCACCGCGTCGGTGCGCCCCCGGGCCTGGGCCAGCGGCAGGGCGGGGTCGTTGACGTCGGCGATGGACAGCGTCGGGATGCCCCGCTCGATGGCCGCGCCGGCCATGCCGTGGTCGCCGACGACGAGGTCGACGTCGCCGGGACCGCCGCCCAACGCGTCCAGCATCGCCTCCATGTAGCGGGCCCGGTGACTGTGACGCAGCGCCCCGCCGTCGGTGACGCAGGCCACGCCGTCCAGGAAGCGCAGCCTCCGCGGCCCCGCCGGCAGGTAGAACAGCGTCTCGTCGTCCAGGGGTGCCAGCAGCTTGCAGCCGGCGCCCTGCAACGCCCGTGCCACCGCGCCGTAATGGGGCAGCAGCCCAGTGGGATGGCCGGTGGCCAGCAGCACCCGGCCTCCCGCGGCGGCGAAGGCGGCCAACCGATCACGGTGGCCTGCGATGGCCCGCAGCGTCGCGTCAGGGTCGATCCAGCCGTCACCGCCCGGGTCGGGCGCGGCGGCAGGGTCCCCGCCGCACAGAGCCCGCACCGCCGCGACCGCGTCGTCGAAGCTGGCGGTGCGCCAGTCCGACAGCCCGAAGGTGTAGCTGGGCTTGCCCGCGACCAGCTTGCCGCAGTTGCGGAGGGTGCCGCGCGGGCTGGTCTGCACCTGCCCGGCCAGCCGGGAGGCGACCAGGTGGTCGCGCAGGCCCGCCACTCCGGTGGCGTCGGTCACAGCCGCTCCAGCAGGTCGAAGGCCTGCGACTTGAGCTCCTCGACACTTTCCTGGGCTTCGCGGCGCACCTTGGCGACCCGATCGGAGGGGATGCTGACCTGGTCGTCTTCGAAGCGCTCGGGCGGGCGCTCGCCCACCCGGTCCTTCGCCAGCTGCAGCCAGTCGTCAGGCAGCCGCTCGGGCAGCTCGGCGCCGGCGAGCTCGGCGAAGTAGATGGTCCACGCGCGCGGTACGACCGACGCGACCTGGTAGCCGCCACCGCCGGTGGCCACCCAGCGGCCGGCGGCGTGGCGGTGCGCCAGGTCGTGCAGGCGCGAGGCGATGGCGGCGTAGTCGTTGGTGGTCAGCGCCAGGTGCGCCAGCGGGTCGGTGATGTGGGTGTCACAGCCCAGCTGGGTCACCAGCACCTGGGGGCGGTAGGCCTCCAGCGCCGGCGGCACGACCGCGTCGAAGGCCTCCAGCCAGACCTCGCCGGGTGTCATGGGCGCCAGCGGCACGTTCAGGCTGGAACCCCGGGCGTCGCCGGCGCCGACCTCGTCGGGGAACCCGGTGCCGGGGAACAGGTAGCGGCCCGACTCGTGCAGGCTGACGGTCAGCACCCGCGGGTCGTCGTAGAAGATCTCCTGCACCCCGTCGCCGTGGTGGGTGTCCACGTCGACGTAGCCCACCCGCTCGACGCCGTTGCGCAGCAGCCACTCGATGCCTGCGGCGGGGTCGTTGTAGATGCAGAAGCCCGAGGCCCGTCGCGGCATGGCGTGGTGCAGCCCGCCGGCGGGGTTGAAAGCGTGCGCCACCCGGCCTTCCCACACCGCCTGCGCGGCGGCGACCGACGCCCCGCACACCTGCAGGGAGGCCTCGTGCATGCCTTCGAACACGGGGTTGTCGCCGGGGCCCAGGCCGTGGGCGAAGTCGCCGGTGGGGCGCTTGGACTGGCGCTTGACGGCGTCGACGTAGTCGGCCTCGTGGATGCGCCGGACGTCGTCGTCGCCGAACGGCGCGTTCGGCAGGGTGTCCACGCCGTCGGCCTCGGTCAGCCCGCAGGCGCGGATCAACGCCACGGTCAGCTCCACCCGCACCGGCTTGAGCGGGTGGGCCGGACCGAAGTCGTAGCGCAGCCCCTCGTCTTGCCAGATGTCGTCCCAGATCAGCGCGCTGCCCATGGCCGTAGCCTGCGCGCAGCACTTCGCCGTGAAACCCTGGCGGGCGCGCCCACAGACGCGCGCCACTCGTAGCGCAGAGCCATCACAGGGTCGAGGCGGTTGGCCTGGCTACTCCGGCAGGTACCCCTTGAGCGCCGCGGCGAGTCGACGAGGTCGCCCGAAGCGGTCCAGGTGCTCCAGACGCGCTGCGGGTCGACGTCGAGGTCGCCGTGCACGAGGATGTTGCGCAGACCGGCGGCGAGGCGGAGCCGGTTTGCCAGGTCGTCGTCGAGCAGGCCGTGGCGCGCCAGCAGCGTGAACGCCGCGCCGTAGTCCTCGGGCGTCTCCGCCGAGTTCTCGGCCAGCACGTGCATGGAGATGTCGATCGCTGACTGGATCGCCAGCTGCAGGTGGCGTTCGGCCTGCGCTTGCGTCGCCAGGTCGTGTAGGAACGGGTCGCGGCCGCGTTCCCGAATGTCCCGCACCACTGCACACGCCGGGCGATCTCTCGCAGCCGGCGGCGCACCGCCTCAGGGTCGACCAAAGCGGCCCTCCGCGAGCCGGCTTCGCAGGCCGCGCTCGAGCACACGTCGTGCCGGCGCCATGTCGAGGTAGCGGTCTACGGTGCGAACCCAATGGCGCACGCGGGCCCGGTCGTCACGGGACAGCAGCAGCCGGCCGTCGCGCAGGACCCGATACGCCACCGACACGGACGCGTCGCCTGGAGCTCATCGGCGCGGTCGCGGAGG
>DASZOD010000206.1:0-5171 GCA_035550935.1 Egibacteraceae bacterium
CTCCAGGACGGTGGCGGTGCCCAAGTCGACAAGGCCCGGGCTGTGAGGGCGGCCAGCAGCGCCGCGGCCGCGCCAACCGCCGCCGACAGCCGCACGGCCCGGTCGACGTCGGCGGGCGTGGGCGCCGGTCCGTCGCCGTAGGGGCCACGGCGACGCCGGCGACCCCCGTAGCGGTCGCAGCCACCGAGGCGCAGGCCGAGCGCGCCGGCGAAGGCGGCCTGGACCCTGCCGGCGTTGGGGCTCGGGTGGCGCCTGCCGTCACCGCGCCAGACCGCCACGGCGCGGCCGACCCGGCCGCCCACCACCGGCGCGCAGGCCGCCGCCAGGGCGGCGCCGGCCCGGGCGGGCAGCCAACCCAGCAGGTCGTCCAGGCGGGCGCTGGCCCAGCCGAAGCGCCGGTAACGGGCGCTGCGGTGACCGACCATCGCGTCCAGGGTGTTCGCGCAGCGGTGGGCGACGACGCCGGCGGGCCCGCCCAGCGCCGCGTACAGCAGCGGGGCCACGACCGCGTCGGCGGTGTTCTCCGCCACCGACTCGACGGCGGCCCGGCACAGCTCGGCCGGGCCCAGGCCCGCAGCGTCACGCCCGACCAGGGCGGGCAGCCGGTGCCGGGCCGCCTCGAGGTCGCCGCCCGCCACGCACGCGGCCACGGCGCGCGCTTCCCGTCCCAGCGACCGGCTGCCCAGCGCGGCCCAGGTCACCGCGGCCAGCAGCAGCGACCGCCCGGTGCGGCCGGCGCGGCGCTGCAGCAGCCAGGTCCCCACGGCCGGCCCGCCGACCAGCGCCGCCGCGTAGCCGGCACCGGCGCGGCGGTCGTCGGCCCACGTGCGCCGTTCCAGCCGCTGTGCGGCCGCGCCGAAGCCGGCCACCGGATGCCAGCGGGCGGGGTCGCCGGCGGCCCGGTCCGCCAGCCACCCGGCCAGCACGGCGGCGGTGCTGCTCATCTCGGTGCCCCAGCCACCGACACGCCTGGCGGCGCTGAGCGCCGCGCCGCGGCGCGCGTGGTGGCTAGGTCCGGGGGCGCCCGGAGCGGGCAAGCGGGCGGCGGGTCGCCGTCGGGGCCATCGCAACCTCCTGGGGGATCGTCCGTCCCCGGGGCCTGCCGGCGGCGGGCCGGTGTCCTGGCTGCCGGATCGCTGCTCGTCCCCGCCTTCCCGACGCGCTATGGCGCAGTGGCGTGCGTGGGGCTTCGCTCCCCGGTCACAGTGGCGGGACCGCGCCGGATTCCCACCGGCTTCCCGGTTCCCTCCGCCGGAGCCGCGGCGGCCGCCGCGGCTGTGGCGGGCACCCTAACCCGCGTGGTGCGCGGGCGTCAACGTCGCCCGCCCCGAGCCCGAGCCCGCCGCCACGCGGGTGAGCGGGCCGTTGCGCCCGCATGTTACCGCGCGGTAACATAGCGCTGATCGGCGCTGCTCCGGAGCGGTGATGGGTCACTACCTCAGCAACCTGCGCGACCTCGAGTTCAACCTCTTCGAGGTGTTCCGTGTCGACCGGTACCTGAGCCGCGAACCGTTCGCCCAGCTCGACGTCGATACCGCCCGGGAGCTGCTGCGCGGCGTGGAGCGCCTGGCCAGCCATCAGTTCGCCGACAGCTTCGCGGAGGGAGACCGGGTACCGCTGCGCCTGGACGGCGGCGAGGTAGCCATCCCGTCGGGCATCAGGCGCAGCCTCGACGCCTACTTCGACGGCGAGTGGTTCCGCCTGCCGCTGCCCGAGCATCTCGGCGGCGTCGGCGCCCCGCCGAGCCTGGCTTGGGCGGCCACGTCGATGCTGCTGGGGGCCAACCCCGCAGCGCTGATGTACACCGCGGGCCCGTTCTTCGCGGCGATCGCCGACCGGCTGGTGACCGACGAGCAGCGCCGCCGCTGGGTGGTGCCGATGGTCCAGCGGCGCTGGGGGGCGACCATGGTCCTGACCGAGCCCGACGCCGGCAGCGACGTCGGGGCCGGGCGGACCCGGGCGCGGCGGGCCGAGGACGGCGGCTGGCACCTGGAGGGCGTCAAGCGCTTCATCACCAACGGCGACTTCGACTGGCCCGAGAACATCATCCACTTCGTGCTGGCCCGCCCCGACGGCGCCGGGCCAGGCACGAAGGGCCTGAGCCTGTTCATCGTCCCCAAGCGCTGGGCCCACGCCGACGGCTCGCTGGGGGAGCGCAACGGCGTGGTGGCCACCAGGGTCGAGGACAAGATGGGCCTGAAGGCCTCGGCGACCTGCGAGCTGACCTTCGGCGCTCGCCGGCCGGCCCGCGGCGTGCTGGTGGGCGAGGTCCACGACGGCATCCGCCAGATGTTCAAGATCGTCGAGTACGCCCGCATGCTGGTGGGCGCCAAGGCCATCGAGACGCTGTCGACCGGCTACCTCAACGCGCTGGACTACGCCAAGCAGCGGGTCCAGGGCCCCGACCTGGCGCGGGCGGCTGACAAGACAGCCCCGCGGGTGGAGATCATCCGCCATCCCGACGTGCGCCGCATGCTCATGGAGCAGAAGGCCCACGTCGAGGGCCTGCGTGCGCTCGTGCTCTACGCCGCCTCGGTCCAGGACCGGGTCGCACTGGCCGAGGCCGACGACCCCGACGCCGCCGCCGGGCTCGCCAGGCTCAACGACCTGCTCCTGCCGCTGCTGAAGGGCTACGGCTCGGAGAAGTCCTACGAGCTGCTGGCCCTGTCGCTGCAGGTGCTGGGCGGCTCGGGCTACTGCCGCGACTACCCGGTCGAGCAGTACCTGCGCGACGCCAAGATCGACACCCTGTACGAGGGCACGACCGGCATCCAGGGGCTGGACATGTTCTTCCGCAAGGTCGGCCGGGACCAGGGGGCCACGCTGGCCCGGCTGCTGGGCGAGATCCTGGCGTTCGCCAAGGGCGACGCCGGCGACGGCGCGCTCGCCGCCGAACGCAACCTGCTGGGCCGGGCGCTGGAGGACGTCCAGGGCATGGTGGCGGCGATGGCCCGGTTCGCCCGGCAGTCGGTGTACCTGGCGGGCCTCAACACCACCGGGCTGCTGTTCTCGCTGTCGGAGCTCGTCGTCGGCTGGCTGCTGCTGCGCCAGGCCGAGGTGGCGCTGGCCGCCCTGCGGCGCGACGTCACGCCGGCCGACCGGGCCTTCTACCGAGGCAAGGTGGCCGCGGCCCGCTACTTCACGCGCACCGTGCTGCCGCTGCTGTCGTCGCGCCGTTCGGTCGTCGAGGGCACCGACCTGGCGCTGATGGAACTCGACGACGCCGCCTTCTGAGCCCGCTGTGGATCGATGCCTCCTCGCCGGGCCTGGCGCCGCGCCACACCTCCTCGACGTGACGGCGCACACGTAGGGCAGGTCGCCCGCGCGCGCAGCCCGCGGACCCGCGCAGCGGCGCCGCCGGCCGGCCCGCCGGTCAAGCTCCGCGACGAGCTCCTCGCCCAGGTTGATGTGCAAGCGCACGCCCACAAGCTGGCACACACCATGGCGGCGGCTCCGCCCTACACTCGCCACGGCATGAGCGTCATCTCCGTGGATCCCGGTGACCCGCCGCTCGCCGCGCTGACCAGGGCGGCGCAGGTCCTGGCCGGCGGCGGGCTGGTCGCCTTCCCCACCGAGACGGTCTACGGGCTCGGCGCCGACGCCCGCAACGGCACGGCGGTCGGGCGCATCTTCGCGGTCAAGGGCCGCCCGGCGGACAACCCGTTGATCGTGCACCTCGCCGACGCCTCGCAGCTGCGGGAGGTCGCCGCCAGCGTGCCCCCGTTGGCGCAAGAGCTGGCCCGCCGCTGGTGGCCTGGGCCGTTGACCCTGGTGGTCGAGGCCCGCGCCGGCCTGCCGGCGCAGACCACCGGCGGCTTGGCGAGCGTCGCCGTCCGGGTCCCGGCCCACCCGGTGGCCCTGGGGTTGGTGCGCGCCGCCGGCGTCCCCGTCGCGGCGCCCAGCGCGAACCGCTCCGGGCGGCCCAGCCCGACCACCGCCGCGCATGTCGTCGCCGACCTCGGCGACGCCGTGGACCTCGTCCTGGACGCCGGTCCTTGCCCGGTGGGGGTCGAATCCACGGTGGTCGACACGCGCGGGCGCGTCCCGGTCGTCCTGCGCGAGGGCGCGGTCGCCCGCGAGCAGCTGGGCCTGGCGACCGCCACCGACGGCGCTGCGGCCACGCGGGTGGCCTCGCCCGGCACCCGCTACCGCCATTACGCGCCGGCCTGCGAGGTGGCGCTGGCGGGGCCCGGCCAGGGTGCGACGCTCGCGGCCGCGTTGACCCGGGCCGGCCGGCGCACCGGTCTCATCGCTACCACCGGGGCGCCCGAGGGGGTGATCGGGTTGGCGCGTTTCGCGGACGCCGCCGGGCTGGCCCGCGTGCTCTACGGGGGCCTGCGCGCCGCCGAGGACGCCGACCTCGACGTGGTCGTGGTCGAAGGCGTCGAAGAGGTCGGCATCGGCCGGGCGGTGATGGACCGTCTGCGCCGCGCCGCGGCCTGAGCCCCCACCCCACGCCCAGCGGGCGGCCGCCTTCGACGGGGAAATCCTGGACCGGGCGCACGGTCCGGCCGGCTGCTGCGTCTCTGACAGCGGGGGTCTTCATCCACAGGGTCCAACCGGACAGGCTGGCCTCACGGCGGAAGGGACCCGAGGGTATTACCGTGATCGTCGGTACGAGCATGGGCATGGGCTTCCGCATCCGAAGCCCCGTGCGAGGAGCTTGCCTGCGATGAGCAGGGAGACATCGGAGCGGCACTGGCGTCGGCGGGCGGGCGGGCTGACGATCCAGCCTGAGGGCGACTGGCCCCACGACCAGCTGCTCGCCGCCCGGATCCTGGTGGACCGGCTGGCGGCGCTGGCGCGCGCACTCGTCGACCAACCATGCTGCGCTGCAGACGGCGAAGGCTGCCAGCTCGACGACGTCCCAGGAGGCCGTCAGGCCTGCGAGCTGCTGGCTGACCTGGCCCGGCTGGTGCCGCCCGACGCGGCGGTCCATGCGTCCCGCACCGGGCGGGAGCTGGCGCGGCGCTACCTGCAGGCGATACGCGACGCGTCCGGGGCGGTGTACTTCTGCCGGCGGGTCGAGCACGCCTGCGGTCGCTGCTGGTTCAGCCCGGAGGGGCCCGGTGCCGACGTGTGCGCTGCGGTGCTGGCGGTCTCGCACCGGCTGCAGACACCCGCGGCTTCCCGCAGCTAGCAGAGACCCACCGGCCGGGGGGGGGGGGGGG
>DASZOD010000207.1:0-19573 GCA_035550935.1 Egibacteraceae bacterium
GTGCTGCTTGTGGCCCTCGTGTCCCCGCTGCACGCCGTCGCCGAGGCGCTGTTCTCGGCGCACATGGTCCAGCACCTGCTGCTCGTCCTGGTGGCGGCGCCGCTGCTGGTGATCTCCGAGCCCCTGCGGGTCATGCCCTGGGCGCTACGCCCCGAGCAGCGCAGCACGCTGCTGCGGTGGCACCGGCGGATGGGCGCGGCCGACTCGCCGGCCTGGACCGCGGCGGCGCTGGCGGCCCACGTCGGGGTGCTGTGGCTGTGGCACCTGCCGCAGCTCTACGAGACCGCGGTGAACGACCCGCTGATCCACCTCGCCGAGCACGCGACGATGCTGGGGTCGGCCCTGCTGTTCTGGTGGGCGGTGGCTGGCGACGTGCGCCGCCAGCGCGCCGGCGTCGGGGTGCCGGTCCTGTTCCTGGCGACCCTGCAGGGCGGCGCCCTGGGAGCACTGATGGCATTCTCCCCCGTCGCCTGGTACCGGGTCTACGCGGAGTCGGTCGGCGCGTGGGGCCTCACGCCGCTGCAGGACCAGCAGGCCGCCGGGATGCTCATGTGGATGCCCGGCGGCATCGTCTACGTCCTGGCCGGCGCGGCGCTGTTCGTGTCCTGGTTGCGCGCCGACGAGCACGCCGCGGCGGCACAGTCCCGGCGCGCACGGCGGCTGCCACCCGCGGCAGCAAGCAAAGGAGGGCGCTAGCGATGGCAGCGACGGTCGGCAAGCCCCGCAGGCTGCTGGGATGGGTGGCGGTCGGCGGCCTGCTGCTGCTGTCCTGCACCCAGGTGCGCCTCAGCGAGGCCCCCCCACCGGCGGCCGAGGGCGGCCAGCCCGAGCGCGGCCGCCATCTCATCGCCCACTACGGCTGCGGCGCCTGCCACACCATACCCGGGGTTCCCGAGGCCAAGGGCCGGGCCGCACCGCCGCTCATCAGCTTCGGTCAGCGGGCGTTCATCGCCGGCAACCTGCCGAACACCCCGGAGAACCTCGCGCGCTGGATCATGAACCCCCAGGAGGTCGAACCGGGCACGGCCATGCCCAACCTCAACGTCACCGAGGAGGACGCGGTCGACATCGCCGCGTACCTGGAGAGCCTGCAGTAGGCCGGCTTCCTGCTCGCCGCCGACGACCGCGGCTAGGCCTCGCCTGAACCCGACCCGGAGCGCCCGGCGGTGGCGGCGTCGGGCTGCTCGGACTCCGCCTGGCTGGCTTCGGCCGGCTCCCGGGCCGGCTCTTCCTCGGCCTCTTCGGCCTCGGCCGCCGCCTCGGTACGGGCGGCGAGTTCCTCCCTGGCCGCCTCCAGGCTGGAGCGCCCCGCCAGGTCCCGGCAGATCTTCCACGTGGTCAGGCCGGCCAGCACCGGCAGGACCAGCACGGCGCCGCGCAGGAAGTAGACGAACGGGATGATGGGCAGGCCCAGCTCGGTGGCGATGACGTCGTTGGCGCCGGCCAGCAGCAGGATGCCGTAGAAGGTGAGGACGACGACCCCGAGCGCGGTACGCACCGGGCGGTCGCGCGGGCGGTCCAGGAGATGGTGCTCGTCGTAGTCGCCGGTGACCCGGGCCTCCAGGAACGGCCAGGCGTACAGGGCCACGAAGGTCAGGCCGGGCAGCAGCGCCGCCGGGAAGAACGGGTTGGGCACCATGTAGCCGAACGCGCGGATCTCCCAGGGCGGGAAGAGCCGCAGGGCCCCCTCCCCCCAGCCCACGTACCAGTCCGGCTGCGCCGCGATCGTCACCGCCGACGGCTCGTAGGGACCCCACAGCCAGACCGGATTGATCTGTACCAGCCCGCCCAGCCCGGCCAGCAGCGCCGATACGAGGAAGAACAGCCCGATCGACAGGGCGGTGTAGGTCGGCCACAGCCGCACGCCGACGACGTTGTCGTCCCGGCGGCCCGGGCCGGGGAACTGGGTGTGCTTCTGGCGCACCACCAAGGCGAGATGGATCGAGATCAACGCCACGATGATCCCGGGCACGAGAAAGATGTGCATGGTGTACAGCCGGGAGATGATCTCAGTGGCGGGGTACTCCCCGCCAAAGATCAGGAAGGTCGCCCAGGCGCCGATGACCGGGATCGACTGGACGATCGCGTGGGCGATGCGCAGGCCTGTCCCCGACAGCAGGTCGTCGGGCAGCGAGTAGCCGGAGAAGCCGTTGAACATGCCCAGCGCGAGCAGGGTCACGCCGATGACCCAGTTGATCTCCCGGGGACGGCGGAAGGCGCCGGTGAAGAAGATCCGGCACAGGTGCAGCACGATGCTGGCCATGAACAGGAGCGCCGCCCAGTGGTGGATCTGGCGCATGACCATGCCGGCGCGGACCTCGAAGCTCAGCCTGAGCACCGACGCGTAGGCCTGGCTCACCTGCACGCCGCGCAGGGGCTCGTAGGCCCCCTCGTAGACCGTCTTTGAGAGGCTGGTGTTGAAGAACAGGGCCATGAAGATGCCGGTGACGACGAGGATGACGAAGCTGTAGAGGGCCAGCTCCCCGAACATGAACGAGAAGTGCTCGGGGAAGACCTTGTTGAGCTTGTCGCGGACGAAGTTGGACGCCGCGAGTCGGTCGTCGAACCAGCGGGCGAGTCGCGCGATCATCCGTAGCTCCAGAACCCGGGGCCGACGGGCTCGGAGAAGTCGCCGCCGGCCACCAGCTCCCCGTGCTCGATGCGCAGCGGCAGCTGGGGCAGGGGGCGGGTCGCCGGCCCGAACTGCGGCATGGCGCCCTCCAGCACAGCGAACGCGGACTGGTGGCAGGGGCAGAACAGCTGGTGGGAGCGGACCTGGTACAGCCCCACCGGGCAGCCGGCGTGGGTGCAGACCTTGGAGTAGGCGACGTAGCCCTCCGGTGACCAGTGCTCGCGCCCGGGCAGCGGCCGCAGCTGGCCGGGCGCCAGGCGGATCAGGACCGCCTGGGCGTCGGCCGCGCCGTGGTGGCCCTCGGGGAACACGGTGATGATCTCCCCGACCCGCAGCCTGTCGACGGTGACGACCCGCTCGTCCTCGCCGACGAGCGGGACGCCGTCCCGCCAGGACGTCACGAACAGCTTCCGGCCCGGCCCGGGACCCAGCGAGCGGATCGGGAACAGCGCGGCGATACCGAGCCAGCCTGCCGCCAGCACCAGCAGCCCCAGGAGGCCGCGGCGCTTGCCCCCTTCCTCGGCGCGTTCGAAGGCGGTGGCGGTCGCCTGCTCCTCGTCGACCGGCGAGCCCATCGGCCCGCGCTCCTCGCTCACCGTGGCCGACGGCAAGAGCTTGCGGGCCCACACGACCAGGCCACTGCCGATGCCGCCGAGCGCCACCAGAAGCAGCAGCCCTTCCAGCTGCGGCTGCCCTCCGCGCGCGTAGACGACGGTCAGTCCCACGGCGGCGGCGGTGGCCAGGAGGAACGCCAGCGCGATGCGGGCGCTCGCGGCGCCCCGCTCGCCGGCCAGGTTGCCGGGGTTGGCTGCTCGTCCGGGGCCACCCTGGTCGGAGTCGGCCCGCGCTGGACCGGCTCGGTGAGGCAACCGCAGGGTGACCAGGTAGAGCAGGGCCATCGCCACGACGATGCCCACCAGTGGCAACGGGTTGCCGTGGAAGAGCGGCGACACGGCGGCGGCGGCGACGCCGACCAAAGTCACCAGCATCACCCGCACGACGAACAGCGCTCGGTCGCTCATGCCTGCTTGCCCAGCCACCGGGTGATGAGGACCAGGACGCCCACGCCGAAGGTCAACGCGAACGCGCCCTCGGCGAAGGGTCCGAAGCGGCCCAGGGGCAGGCCGCCCGCATCCTTGGGGTGCTGCAGGTACATGACGTAGGCGACCACCGCGTTGAGCTCCTCGTCGTTGAGCACGTCGTGTCCGAACTCCGGCATCGTCGTCGGGCCGACCCGGATGCTCTCGGCCACCTGCAGGGGCGTGGAGTCGTGCAGCGCCGGCGCCTCGAAGTGGCCCAGCAGCACGCTGCCGACGCCAGACGTGCCGTGACAGGACGCGCAGTTGTGCAGGTACAGCTCGGCGCCCTTGCCCAGGTCGGCACCTTCCGGGTGGATCTCCGGGATGGGCGGGCCGTCGCCGAGCGAGTCGACGTAGTCGACCAGGGCGGCGATCTCCTGCTCGCTGAACGCGGGCTCCTTGCGCTGGGGCTGCTGGGCCGGCTCGCTGATCGGCATCCGTCCGGTGGATAGCTGGTAGTCGGCGTTGGCCGCGCCGGCATCGGCGATGGGAGGGCCCCGATGTGTGCCCTGGCCGCGCTCGCCATGGCAGTACGCGCACGACTGCAGGTACAGCTGCTCACCGGAGACGCGGCTCTCCTGCTGGGCGCCCGCGGCAGGACTGCCGCCTCCCGACAGCCACATGACCAGCGCCAGGCCAGCTACCACCGGCGGCAGCCAGCGCAGCATGAGCACCCCCTGGGACGCGCCTGGCCTTGGACTGCGGGCATCGTTCCCCAGGATCTTGCCGGTCAGGCCTGGCCAAGCGCAAGAACCCCGGCCATGGGCGCTGCGTTCAGCGCCCGGCCGGCCACCCCTCAGCCGCCAGGCGCGGCAGCAGCGCCCGCAGCACCGCGCCCAGCCCCGTCGCCCCGCCGCGGGCCGCCTCGAGCACCGCCGCGTGGTCGGCCGGCGGGGCGTCGGGGGCGTGCACGTTGGCGACGAGCGACAGGCCCAGCACCCGCAGGCCCAGCGCCCGGGCGGCGATGACCTCCACGACGGTGGACATGCCCACCGCGTCGGCGCCCAGCGTGCGCAGCATCCGCACCTCGGCCGGCGTCTCGTAGGCGGGGCCGACCACGCCGGCGTAGACCGCCTCGGTGAGCCGCTGGCCGGCCTCGGCGGCCGCGCTGTGCGCCAGGCGGCGCAGATCGGGGTCGTAGGCATCGGTGAGGTCGAGGAACCGCGGGGGGCCGCCGCGGCCGACGAGGGGACTGGTCCCGGTCAGGTTGAGATGGTCGGTCAGTACCAGCAGGTCGCCGCCGCGCAGGTCGGGGGTGATGCCCCCGGCCGCGTTGGTGACCAGGAACGTGTCTACCCCCACGGCGGCCGCGGCCCGCACGCAGGCGGCGACCTGGTCGGGGGTGGCGCCCTCGTACAGGTGCACCCGCCCCTGCTGCACGAGCACGGGCAGGCCGTGCAGAGCGCCGGCCAGCAGCCGGCCGGCGTGGCCGACCACGGTGGTCTGCGGCAGGCCCACTTCGGCGTACCCCATGACGGTCGGGTCGGCCACGTCGTCAGCCAGCGCCCCCAGCCCTGACCCGAGGGTGAGCAGCAGCCGCGGCCGCAAGCCCCCCAGCCGCCGGCCCAAGGGGGAGTCGTCCGCCGCTGCGACAGCCCGGGGGGGCCGGCCGCTCACCGCGCGAACTCCTCCTTGATGCGGTCGATTGGGGCCACCGGCGTGGGGTCGCGGTCCAGCCGCAGCGCCGCGTAGACGCTGGCCAGGTCGGCGACCAGCAGCAGCGACGCCAGCCGCGCCTGCGGCGAGCGGCCCCTCGCGGTGATCTGGTGACGCCAGGCCAGCCGGTCGGCGATGAGGCGCTCGACGATGGCGAAGCGGGCCTGCTCGCGGGCGTGCTCGCCGTCGGGGTCGCGCAGCAGCGCCAGCCCGCTGCTGCCGGTCAGCGGTGTGCGTTCCTGCCAGGCGACGATCTCGTTGTGGGTCAGCTCGGGCATCTCCGCCCACAGCGCGGGCAGCTTGGCGTTCTCGTTGAGCTGGCATTTCAGCCGGTAGGCCGCGACCGCCCCCAGGCCCCGGCCGCCCCACAGGACCGGGACGCCGCCGCCGGCCAGTCGCGACCCCAGCAGCTTGGCGGGGTTCGAGGCGGTCGGGACCTTGCGGTGCAGCTCGGCGCAGAGCGCCCGCTGCACGGCGACCGCCTCGTCCAGGCCCTCGTCGAGGCCCAACGCGACCAGCGCCGGCACGGTCAGGTAGCCGACCGAGTGGCGCGGCTGGCGCCCGGCGGGGATGGCCACCCAGGGGACCCCGGCCGTCTGGCAGCGCGTGCCGATCCCCCCGCCGCTGGAGACCGCGAACAGCCGGGCGCCCACCCGCAGCGCCGCTTCGAGCCCCGAGCGGGTCTCCTCGGTGTCGCCCGAGTAGCTGACCGCTACGACGAGGCTGCGTCGCGCCGCGAACCGGGGCAGCCCGTAGCCCTTGTGCACCACCACCGGGACGTCGAGGCGGCCTGCCGCCAGAGCAGCGACGATGTCGCCGGTCAGTCCCGAGCCGCCCATCCCGATGACGACCACCGCGTCGACGCCCTGTAGGTCGAGCGGGCCGATGGCCAGCTCGCGGGCGTGCTCCCACTGGTCGGCGGAGGCTTCGACGTCGCCTAGGGCGTCGTCGGGGTCGACGCTGCCGTAGCCGTCGGGATGGTCCAGGTTCACGGGGCGGGTGGAGGCTGCCCGCCGGCGCCGGGGCGGCGCGCCTCGGGGCGGGTCGCCTCCTCGACCAGCATCACCGGGATGTCGTCGCGCACCGGGTAGTGCAGCCCGCACCGGGTGCAGATGATGACCTTGCGGCGGTCCTTGTACTCGATCTCGCCGTGACAGTCCGGACAGACCAGCAGGTCGATGAGCTCGGGGTCGACGGCCAAGGAACGTCCTCTCTCGCTGCCCGCGGCCGTGGAGCCGTGACAGGCTGCAGGCTACAGGACAAGCCCGTGTGCAGACGGCGGTCGCGGCCGGTGCCCGGCACGTCGCAGCCGCCCGTTGGCGTACGATCCGGCCGCAGCCGCCAGGAGCGATGACGATGCGCAGCGAGCAGCTCTACGCCACCGACGCCTACCGGTCGGAGTTCGAGGCGACCGTCGCCGACCGCGACGAGGCCGCCGGCGGGGTGGCGTTGCTACGCACGGCGTTCTACCCGGGAGGCGGCGGTCAGCCGCACGACACGGGCGTGTTGGTGTGGGACGGCGGTCGTGCCCGCGTCCGCCGGGTCACCCGCGAGGGTGGCCTGGTGTGGCACTGGCTGGACGGGGAGGCGCTGCCGGACCCGGGCGCCGGCGTGCTGGGCCGGGTGGACTGGGAGCGCAGACACCTGCTCATGCGCACCCACACCGCCCTGCACGTCTTGTGCGGCGTGATCTGGCACGACTTCGGCGTTGCGGTGACCGGCGGGAACATGGAGCCCGGCGCGGGACGGCTCGACTTCGAGCTCGACGCGATGTCCGCCGAGCTCGGCCAACGGATGCAGCGGCGCATCAACGAGGAGATCGAGCGCGCCCGCGAGGTCGTCGTCGACTTCGTCGACCGTGCGCAGGCCGACCGGGACCCGGCCCTGATCCGCACGAAGGCCAACCTCGTCCCCGCGACGGTCGACCCGTTGCGGGTGATCGACATCGTTGGGCTCGACCGTCAGGCCGACGGCGGCACGCACGTGCGCAGCACCGCCGAGGTCGGCCTGGTCGAGGTGACCAAGACCCAGTCCAAGGGCAGGGCCAACAAGCGCATCAGGATCGCGCTGCGCGACGCCGGCTAGGCCGTCCTCGCCGTCCGAGGCCTGCCCATGTGCCTTTGGAGGGAACCCGTCATGATGCTTTGTCGTTTATAGTTTGGTATAGCAGCTTTAAAGCCCACCGTCGACTGCGGGGGACGCTCGTGAAGCAGAGGGTGTCGTTCTTGGTGACGCTGGCGACGGCGCTGTTCGCAGCAGCCGCATGCTCCCCGCAGCAAGACAGCGAACGGTTCGCGGCCGACTTGGTACCGGTAAACGGCTCAGGGGCGACCGGACGCGTCAGTCTGGACTTGGACGGCAACCTGCTGGCGGTCATGGTCGACGCGAGCGGAGTCGAACCGGAAAGGGTGCATCCCCAGCACATTCACGGCTTCGACGACGGCCGGCAGGCGACCTGCCCCACCCCGGGGGCAGACAGCAACGGCGACGGCATCGTCGACGCCGCCGAGGCGGAGGCCGCCTACGGGCCGGTCCGGGTGCCGCTGGCGCCGTTCCCCACGACCCGCGCACAGCCCGATCTCAGATTCTCCCTGCTCTACATGGCGCCAGGAGGAGACCTCGCCTATCCCTTCACCGTCGAGGTCGACCAGCTGCGCTCGCTGCAGGGCCGCCACATCGTGCTGCACGGGCTGACCGTGGACGGCACCTATCGGATGGACGTTCCAGTGGCCTGTGGGGAGATCCGCCGAAGCGGCTAGCGCCCGCGCCAGCGTTCGGCGACCTCGGCGACCCCGGCTCGTCGGGGGCCGCTCCTCGGACGTCGCTGGCCTTGGCGATCTTCGACCGGTCCTGCACGGGCGCTGCCGGCCCCCGCGACCGCAAAGGCCCCTCCAAGGGTCGCCTATCGTTGAGCGCCGTGCCCTGGCGCCGCGTCCTGGCGCTGTGTCGCGGCCCGACCCGACCGTGGAGCTGGAAGACGCTGTGAAGACGATCGCGACCCTGACGCTGAATCCAGCGCTCGATCTGAACACGAGCGCCGACCGCGTGGTGGCGGACGTGAAGGTCCGCTGCGACGGACCGGTGTACGAACCCGGCGGCGGCGGCCTGAACGTGGCCCGGGTGATCGGGCGCCTCGGCGGCGAATGCTCGGCGGTGTTCGCGTCCGGTGGCCACATCGGCAGGCGGCTCGCCGAGCTCCTCGCGGACGAGGCGGTCCACGTTCGGGCTGTCCCCATCCGCGAGACCACCCGGTTGAGCGTCACCGTCTCCGAGCAGCGGACCGACCAGCAGTTCCGGTTCCTGATGCCCGGTCCGCGGCTCGGGGAGGACGAGTGGCGCCGCTGCCTGGAGGAGCTTACGGCGTTCGATCCTGCGCCCGGCTTCATCGTCGCCAGCGGGAGCCTGCCCCCGGGCGTCCCTGCGCAGGTCTACGGCGAGCTCGCCGCGCGCCTGCGCGGCACGCCGACCCGACTGGTCGTCGACACGTCGGGGGAGGCGTTGCGGGCCGCGGCGCAGGCGGGGGTGTTCCTGCTGAAGCCCAACGTCGGCGAGCTGCGGGCCCTTGTGGGTCACGACCTGTCGACCGAGCCGGAGATGGAAGATGCCGCCCGCTCGCTGGTGCAGCGGGGGTCAGCCGAGAACCTTGTCGTCTCCCTCGGTGCGGCCGGCGCGTTCGTGATGGCGGGCGACCTCACCGGCGACTACGTGCGTTCCCCGACCGTCCCGATCCGCAGCCGGGTCGGGGCGGGCGACAGCATGGTCGCCGGTCTCGTGCTCGCACTGGCTCGAGGATCCTCGGTCGGTGACGCCGTGCGCTACGGCGTCGCGGCGGGCGCGGCGGCCGTGATGACGCCCGGCAGCCAGCTCTGCCGCCACGACGACACCGAGCGGCTCTACGCCGACCTGCGGGGCCGCAGCGCGGCCGAGACCAGCAGGTGAGGCTCAGGCGCCGCGCCGCCCGCGGGAACGCACGGCCGCCATGCTGCTGACCCTCGCCCTGCACGGCCTGCTCGCCGTGCTCGCGCCAGCCCTTGCCGGCCGCTTCGGCCGGCGGGTCTTCGCCATCTGCGCGCTGGCACCGGCGGCCACGCTGGCGTGGGCGGTGGCGCGCGGCCCGGCCCTGGTCGCCGGGGGCAGCGTCGTCGAGCGGCTGTCGTGGGCCCCGGCGCTCGACATCGAGGTGGCCCTGCGCGTCGACGCGCTGTCGCTGCTCATGCTGGGGATCGTCTCGGGCGTCGGCGTCCTCGTGCTCGTCTACGCCGTGTCGTACTTCCACCGAGAGCCCGGTCTGGGCCGGGCCGCCGGCGCCCTCACCGCGTTCGCCGGGGCCATGGCCGGGCTGGTGGTCGCCGACAACCTGCTCGCGCTGTACGTCTTCTGGGAGCTGACGTCGATCGCCTCCTACCTGCTCATCGGCTTCGACGACCGCGAGCGGCAAGCCCGGGAGGCCGCCCAGCACGCGCTCCTGGTGACCGTCGGCGGCGGGATCGCCATGCTCGGCGGGTTCGTCGTCCTCGGCCAGGCCGCCGGCACCTACTCGCTCAGCGGCATCCTCGCAGACCCTCCGGGCGGCGTCGGGGTCGGTGTCGGGCTCGGGCTGGTCCTCGTCGGCGCTTTCACGAAGTCGGCCCAGGTGCCCTTCCACGGCTGGCTGCCGGCCGCCATGGTCGCCCCCACCCCGGTCAGCGCCTACCTGCACGCGGCGAGCATGGTGAAGGCTGGGGTCTACCTCGTGGCCCGTCTCGCACCCGCGTTCGCCGCCGCCTACGCGTTCTGGCGGCCGCTCGTCGTGGTGGTGGGTCTCGCGACGCTCGTGCACGGCGCCGTCCTGGCCCTGCGCCAGCACGACCTGAAGCTCCTGCTCGCCTACGGGACCGTGAGCCAGCTCGGCCTGATGGTCGCCCTCGTCGGCACCGGCGAGCCCGGACTGACCGCCGCCGGCCTCGCCATCCTCCTCGCCCACGCCCTGTACAAGGCGGTGCTCTTTCTCGTGGTGGGCATCGTCGACCACGAGGCCGGCAGCCGCGACATCCGTGTCCTCGAGGGAACCGCCCGGGCCATGCCGGTCACGCTCGCGCTCGCGGCGGTCGCGACCGCCTCGATGATGGGGATCCCGCCGCTGTTCGGCTACGTCGCCAAGGAGGCCGCCCTTGACCACCTGGTCACCCTGGCCAGGGACGCGGCGGCGGTCGCCGTGCTCGCTGCGGTGGTCGTCGGCGCCGCGCTGACGGTGGCGTACGGGGCGCGGTTCCTCGCCGGGGGGTTCGGGGGCTGGTGGCGCAGCGCAGAGCAGCAGCCGCGGCGCCCCCACGGGGAGGCCGGTCCCGTCTTCCTCGCGCCGGCCGCGCTCCTCGCCGTGCTCACCGTCGCCTTGGGCGCCGCGCCGGCTCTCGCCACGGCGGTAGTGCAGCCGGCCGCCGCGGTCCTGGACCCGGCCGCGGCCGGCACGAAGCTCAAGCTGTGGCACGGCGTCACACCAGCCCTGGGACTGTCGCTGCTCAGTCTCCTGCTGGGAGCAGCCCTCTTCGCCAGCCGGCAGGCGGTCGAGCGGCTCCAGGCCCGGGCCCAGAGGCTGCCAGGCGCCCATGAGCTCTTCGGCTCCACCGTCGCCGCCGTCGTCCGGCTGTCGGCCCGCGTGACCGCCGTCGTCCAGAACGGGTCGCTGCCGGTCTACCTGGGCGTGATCCTGCTCACCGCGGTCGTCGCGCCCGGCCTGGGGCTCGTCCGCGTCGCGACGCCTCGCGTCGACCTCGCGGCGAGCCCGCTGCAGGTCGGCACCGCCGCCTTGCTCGTCGTCGCGGCGGCAGCGACTGCCCGGAGTCGCCGACGGTTCGTCGCCGTCCTCTACCTGGGCGCCGTCGGCTTCGCCATGGGGCTGCTGTTCATCCTGCATGGCGCACCCGACCTCGCGCTCGTCCAGTTCGCCATCGAGACGCTGTCGGTCCTCGTGTTCGTCCTCGTGCTGCGTCACCTGCCCGAGCGTTTCGCGACCCCGCGGTCGCGGTGGGCGTTGCGCGCGCGGCTGACGCTGTCGGCCGCGGTCGGCCTGTTCGTGGCGGCCTTCGCCGTGGTCGCCACCGCCTCCCGACAGAGCCCAGCCGTGTCCGAGGCCTACCTGCAACGGGCCGTGCCCGAGGCCGAGGGTCACAACGTCGTCAACGTCATCCTGGTCGACTTCCGGGCGCTCGACACGCTGGGGGAGATCACCGTGCTGACCGTCGCCGCGTTCGGTGTGGCCAGCCTGGTGGCGGCCGGCCGGCCTCGTCGCCCCACAACGGGCTCTTCGCGGCGGCTGGGCGAGTCACCTCCCTCGCTCATCATGCGCACGAGCGTCGCGGCGATCTTCCCACTGGCACTGCTGTTCTCGCTCTACCTGCTGTTCGCCGGCCACAACGCGCCCGGCGGGGGCTTCGTCGGCGGCCTGGTCGCCGGTGCGGCGCTGGTGCTGCGCTACCTGGCCGGTGGGCCCGGGGAGCTGCGCTCGACCGTGCCCCTACCGGCGCCGCTGCTGCTCGGCGGCGGCCTCGCCGTCGCGGTGCTGACCGGCGCCGCCGGATGGCTGTGGGGGTCGGCCCTGCTGGAGAGCGCGAGCTGGCAGGCGCACCTGCCGCTCCTCGGCGAGCTGAAACTGACCTCCGTGCTGCTGTTGGAGGTCGGCGTCTACGCGGTCGTCATCGGCTTCGTGGTCACGGTCCTGCGGACCCTGGGAGAGGAGCCGGCGTCATGATCTGGTCCCACGCCGTCGCGGTCGGCATGCTGTTCGCCGCCGGAACCTACCTCGTGCTGCAACGGTCGCTGAGCCGGATCGTCCTCGGTCTGGCCCTCCTGGCCCACGGCGCCAACCTCCTGCTCCTCGTCGCCGGCGGCCCCCCCGGCAACCCGCCGCTGGTCGGGGCCGAGCCGCCGGTCTCCGACCCGCTGCCGCAGGCCCTCGCGCTGACCGCGATCGTCATCACCTTCGGGGTGACGGCCTTCCTGCTCGGCCTGGCCTACCGCAGCTGGCAGGTCGCCCACGACGACGTGGTCCAAGACGACCTCGAAGATCGCCGGATCGCCCGCGAGGGCGCCGACGAGGAGGTGGCGTGAACGTCCTGGTCCCGCTGCCGGTGGCGCTGCCGCTGCTGGCCGCTGCGGCGTCGATGGCGCTGCGGCGCCGTCCGGGCGCCCAGCGGTTCCTCGGCGTCGCCGCCATGACCGCCACGCTGGCGGCCGCCGTGGCCGTCGTCGACCGCGTCCGCCTGGGCGGCCCGACCGCCGTGCAGATCGGGGGCTGGTCCGCCCCGTTCGGCATCACCCTCGTCGCCGACCTGTTCGCCGCGATCATGGTGACCCTGGGCGCGGCCATGGTGCTGATCGTCCTGGTCTACGCCATCGGGCACCCCAGGACCCGCGACCAGGCCCCCTTCTTCCACCCCGTCTATCTCATCCTGGCCGCGGGCGTGTCGGCGTCGTTTCTCGCCGGCGACCTGTTCAACCTGTTCGTGGCCTTCGAGGTGATGCTGACCGCCAGCTACGTGCTGCTGACGCTGGAAGCAAGCCCCGAGCAGGTCCGGGGGGGCATGACCTACGTCGTCGTCAGCCTGCTTGCCTCCACGCTGTTCATCACCGCGGTGGCGCTCGTCTACGCCGCCACGGGCACCGTGAACATGGCCGACCTCGCGGGTCGACTCGCGCTGATCGATCCCGCGCTGCGAGCCGCGCTGGGATTGCTGCTGCTCGTCGTGTTCGGCGTGAAGGCGGCGATCTTCCCCCTGTTCTTCTGGCTGCCCGACGCCTATCCCACGGCGGTGTCCCCCATCACGGCCGTGTTCGCGGGGCTGCTCACGAAGGTCGGGGTCTACGCGATCATCCGGACCCAGACGCTGCTGTTCGCCCCACCGGAGGCGGGGCCGTCGACGCTGCTGCTGGCGATTGCCGGCGCGACCATGGTCATCGGAATCCTGGGCGCCATCGTGCAAGAGGACCTCAAGCGCATCTTCTCGTTCAACCTCGTGAGCCACATCGGTTTCATGGTGATGGGCCTGGGCTTCTTCACCGTGGCGGGCCTCGCCGCTGCCATCTACTACATCGTCCACCACGTCATCGTGAAGACGAGCCTGTTCCTGGTGGGGGGGGTCATCGAACAGGTCGCCGGGACCGGAGCGCTGCACCGTCTCGGCGGGTCGCTGCGACGGTCGCCCGCGACGGCGGCGCTGTTCGCCGTCCCGGCCCTGAGCCTGGCAGGCCTGCCGCCCTTCTCGGGTTTCGTCGCCAAGGTCGCGCTGGTCCAGGCCGGGCTCGCCGCCGAGCAGGCGGTGATCGTCGGGGTCAGTCTCGCGGTCAGCCTCCTCACGCTGTTGTCGATGTCGAAGATCTGGACCGGGGTGTTCTGGGGTGGCCCCGAGGACATCGGCCGGGACAACCCGCTGCAGGGGTCGGCTCCCCGCCCGATGGTGGCAGCGACCGCGGTCCTGGTGACGGTCAGCGTCGTGGTGGGGTTCGGAGCAGGACCGCTCTACGACCTCTCCGTCGCGGCAGCCGAGCAGCTCGCCCCGCGCCGCTACGTCGAGGCGGTGCTCGTGCCGTGAGGCGCCTGGCCGAGTTCCTCGTCATGGTCGGGGTCTGGGTCGGGCTGTGGCGCGACCCCGGCTGGGGCAACCTGCTCACCGGCGCCCTGCTCGCGGCCGCCACCCTCGTCGCCTTCCGCCGCGGCGCCTCGGCCTGGCGGCTGCGACCACTGTTTCGGCCCCTCGCCGTGCTGCGGCTGCTGGGGTACTTCGCGCTGAAGCTGGCCGAGGCGAACGTCGTCGTCGCCTGGGAGGTCGTCACGCCTGCCAACCGGATCCGAGAGGGCATCGTCGCGGTGCCGATGGAGACCACGTCCGATGTCGTCACGACCCTGGTGGCCAACATGATCTCCCTGATGCCGGGGACGGTGACCGTCGCGGTGTCCGACGAGCCCCGCATCCTCTATGTCCATGTGCTGCACCTGCGCGACGTCGAGTCGATGCGGGAGGAGGTGCGGCGACTGGAGGAGCGGGCGGTGGCCGCGCTCGGCCCCCCCGACGCCCGGCGGCGGGTCCGGGAGGCGCAGCCTTCGGCGCCCCGGCCCACAACCGGTGAGGACACGTCGTGACGGCGGTTCTGCCCGTAGCCCTCACGATGCTGGCGGTCAATGCTGCGCTCTGCCTCGCACGGCTCGTGCGACGCGGCTCGCTGGCCGACCGGGTCATCGCCCTGGACATGCTCCTGGTCGTCGTCGTCCAGGGCGTCGCCGTCCACAGGATCTGGACTGGCCAGGGCGCCTTCCTCGACGTCATGGTGATCGTCGCCCTCATCGCCTTCGTGGGCACCGCCACGATGGCGCGCTTCATCGAGCGGCAGGGAGGCTGAGATGCTCGAGGTCCTCGCCTCCGTCCTGCTGTCCGTGGGGGTCGCCGTGGGGCTGCTCGGCGGGATCGGGCTGCACCGCTTCGGCAGCGTCTACGCCCGCCTGCACGCGGCGACGAAACCCGCCAGCCTCGGGCTCGTGCTCGTCCTCACCGGGGTGGCGCTGCAGACCGACGACGCGGGAGACGCCATGAAGCTCGTCCTCGTCATCGTCTTCCAGCTGCTCACCGCTCCGGTCGTCGCCCACCTGCTGTCCAGCGCCGCCTACCGGGCGGGCGCCGAGCTCGGGCCCACCGCCGAGGTCGACGAGCTCGCCACCAAGGGACCCACGAAGACGCCACCTCCTTGAGGGGGCTCCCGTCCAAGCGCGATCCATCGGCGGGACGAGGTGGTGCAGCGTCTTCGTCGCTGCGACGACGCGCGCCCGGTTGTCGACCACGGCGAGCCCGTCGATCAGGTGGTCGAGCTGTCGTGCCACCTGGGCCACGTCGAGCAGATGGATCCTCAAAGATACGAGCTCGAGTGGCTTTACGACGTCGGAACCCATGGACCTCGGCCACGGCTGCATCCCACGAGTCGATGCTCGGCACGACAAGCAGCTCCACGCTCGAGCTCTGCTGTGATCGCGACGTGTCGATCTTGATCGACACCCAGGCGTGGCGCTACCGCGACGCTCGGAGCCTTCTCGTCCACAAGCTCCGCCGTCGAGCACGCACCGCCGCGGCCCGCTGGGCGAGTGCGACCATCGGACGCGGCAGCGTCTCGTACATCCGGAGCTGCGACATCGGTGCCGCTGGCAGCCAGCGCGGGGCTGCGTGGCATCGAGGCCCGCTGGCAGAACGTCCTCGGCCGCGCTGCACGGCGTCGCTGCGGCACCCGCTCGCCGCCCGCCCTCGAGCCGTCACCCTGAGACGAGGATCGGCACGACCCGTTACCGACCTTCACCGGCCGGCTGGTCTGGATGCTCCGCTGGGGGACTCGATTCGAACGGGTTGACCACCGGCACCCCGGTCCGGCCTATATGGGCGGTGTTGCGGGTCACCATCGTCAAGCCGTGCACCCGCGCTGTGGCGGCGAGCAGTGAGTCCACGACCGGCAGAGGGTCAGGCACGTTGAGCCGACCCCAGACCTCGGCGACATCCACGGTCACAGGCAGGATACGATCCCCATACTCGGTGCTGACCTGACGAAGCCAATGGTCGAGGACGCCCGCGCCCTGGTCGTCGCGGCGTCGGAAGAGTTCGACACCCTTGCGGAGCTCGCCGATCACCAGGACGCTCAGGAACAATTCTTCATCCGGTACCGCAGCGATCCACCGGCGCACGCCGCCGTCGGCTCGGTCGCCCTTGCGCAGCTCGGACACTACGTTGGTGTCGATGAGGAAGCTCACCAGAGGATCTCGCGGCCCTGGTCGTCGTCGCGCTCGAAGTCACTGTCGGCACCGACGTCGGGCATCGACAGCAACATCTGCTTCAACGGGATCTTCACACCCGGCCGGAGCGCTCGGCGAAGGATCTCCCGGTGTTCCTCCTCGGCCGAGCGGCCATGCCGTGCAGCCCGGACCTTGAGCTCACTGACCAGGGCCTCGTCCAGGTTTCGCACGATCAGCTGTGCCATAACCGGAACCTCCCGAACCCGTTTGATAGCAATGATAGCATCACTCTCGTGCACGGAGAGTGGGGATCTCCGGGGCGACCCCCTCGGTCGCGTGCGCGGCAGCACCGCCAACCACACGTGCCGGCGCATCGTGTTGCTGGCAGGCCCCTGCCTGCGTCAGGCCTCGTCAGGAGCGGACGAGCTCGAGGACGCGGTCGCGGACGCGGGCCATGGCGTCGGGGTCGTCGGCCTCGACGTTGAGGCGCAGCACCGGTTCGGTGTTGGACGGCCGCAGGTTGAACCACCACCCGTCGCCTGACACCGTCAGCCCGTCGGTCCAATCGGCGTCGCCCTCGTCGGCGAAGGCCTCCGCCACCTCCTCGGTCACCGCCTGCTGGTCGTCGACCTCGCTGTTGATCTCCCCCGAGGCGGCGTAGCGGTCGTAGGGAGCCACCAGCTCGCTCAACGCGCCGCCGGAGTCCGACAGCGCCTCCAGCAACACGACCGCGGCCACCAACCCCGAGTCGGCGCGGTAGTTGTCGCGGAAGTAGTAGTGGCCCGAGTGCTCCGCGGCGAACAGCGCGCCGGTGTCTTTCATGCGCGCCTTGATGAACGAGTGGCCCACCCTGGTGCGCACCGCATGGCCACCGGCCCGCTCGATCGTCTCGGGCACGACCTTCGAGCAGATGAGGTTGTAGAGGATGGTGGCGTCGGGCTCCCGTCGCAGCAGCGTCTCGGCGATGACCGCGCTGACCAGCGAGGGTGACACCGGCTCGCCGCGCTCGTCCACGCAGAACATGCGGTCGGCGTCGCCGTCGAAGGCGAGGCCCACGTCGCAGCCGTGCTCGCGGACCGCGGCCTGCAGGTCCCGCAGGTTGTCGAGCTCGATCGGGTTCGGTGGGTGGTTGGGGAACGTGCCGTCCAGCTCGAAGTACAGCGGGACCAGCTCGGCGGGCAACCCGTCGAACACGGCCGGCACGACGAGGCCGCCCATGCCGTTGCCGGCGTCGACCGCGACCTTGACCGGGCCCATCCGGTCGACGTCGACGAAGCCGCGGACGTGCTCGGCGTACTCGCCGAGCAGGTCCTGCTCCCCCTTCGTGCCGGTGTCGTCGGTGACCGGGAAGTCGCCGGCCTGGGCGCGGTCACGAATCTGCTTCAGACCGGTGTCCAGGGATATCGGCTCGGCGCCCGCCCGGCACAGCTTCAGGCCGTTGTAGCGGGCCGGGTTGTGGCTGGCGGTCCACATGGCGCCGGGCAGCTGCAGCCGACCGGAGGCGTAGTACAGCAGGTCGGCGGAGGCCAGGCCGATGTCGACGCTGTCGACGCCCTGGGCCCGCACGCCGGCCATGAAGCCCTCGGCGAGCTCGACGCCCGACGAGCGCATGTCGCGGCCGACGACCACCGCCTCCGCCTCCAACTCCACTGCGGCGGCGCGGCCCAGCGCCTCGGCGACCTCGACGTCAAGCTCGTCGGGCACCACGCCTCTGATGTCGTAGGCCTTGACGATCTTCGACAGGTCGTGCATGGCTGCTCCCCGGCCAGGTCTCGCGGCGTCGCGGCGCCGACGAGGGCGTTCCCGCGCCTGCGCCTTCGCAACCGCGGCCACACTGCCGCGTCGGAGCGGGCCGTGGCTATGGTGTCGCCGTGGACGGCCATCCCACGGCGGCGGGCTCGGCGACGGGCGCAGCCGAGCGCTGGCGGGCCCTGGTGCGGGCCCGGCTGGATCAACTCGACCAGCTTGCGCCGGGTCGCGGCGCGCTCGGAGCTGCGTTCTGGGACTCACGCGCCCCGCGCTTCGCTGCGCAGACCTGCGGCACCGGCGGGCGGGACCCGTTCCTGCGGCTCCTGCGCCCCGCCGTGGGACACCGGACCACGGTGCTGGACGTCGGAGCCGGGGCCGGGCGCTTCGCGTTGCCCCTGGCGGCCCGGGCCCGCCAGGTCGTCGCCGTGGACCCCAGCCGGCAGATGCTGGCCATCCTGCAGCGGGAGGCCCGGCGGCAGGGACTGGACAACGTCCGCTGCCTGCTCGGCCGGTGGGAGGACGTCGACCCCGGCCCGGCCGATGTGGCGCTGTGCTCATACGTGCTGCCGCTGGTCGAGGACGCCCCGAGCTTCCTGCGCAAGCTGGACGCCGCCGCCCACCGGCGGGTGTTCGTCTACCTGCCGGCGGCCAGCACCGACCTGCTGATGGATCCGCTGTGGCGCCACTTCCACGGCGAGCCGCGGCGTCTGGGCCCCACCTACCTGGACGCCGTGGCGGTGCTGGCCGAGCTGGGCATCCAGCCGCGCGTGCAGGTGGTCGAGGCCCCGGTGGTGACCCGGTTCGCCAGCCTGCGCCAAGCGGTGGAGGGCTACCGCGACGTCCTCGTGCTGCCAGACACCGTCGTGGTGCGCCGCGAGCTGCGGGCGCTGCTCAGCGACTGGCTGGTGGGCAAGCAGCCGGCGTTGCGGCCGCCGCTGCGCAGCGCCCCCGGAGCGGTCCTCAGCTGGGCCCGGGCCGAGCCGGCAAGCTGACCCGCTGCGCTCAGGAGGAGCCGCCGACCAGCGACAGCACGTCGTCGAGCACGAGGACGTCGGCGTCGGCCAGGTCGTTCCACCAGCGGCGCTCGCAGTCGCGGCAGACCGAGAAGCGGATCTGGCGGCCGGTGGGTGCCAGGTCGACCTGTACCAGGCTGTCGGACCCGCAGGTGCACGCGCTCATCGGGACTCCTCGCTCAGTCGCCTCGCCTGGGTATCGGCGCGTCGCCGCCGTGGCTTGATCGGCCGTCCGGCCAGATGCGCTCGTAGCGGTCGACTCAGCCGGCGGGGCCCCCGCTCCGGTCGGGGTGCTCCAGCAGCCGCCGGACGTCGGCAGGCAGCTCGCGTCCGACGTACTGCGAGCGCACCCGTCCGGCTTCGCGCCAGTAGGCGTACCAGTACGGGCCGTGGGGACAGCGCGCGCAGTCCCGGCCGCAGCGGACGAACTCCCGCCGGTAGCCCACGCCGGGGAACCCAGCGATGTCGGCAGGCTCGACCAGCGGGCCGTCCGAGCCGATCAGCAGTCCCCGCGCCAGGATGAGCAGTCGGCGCAGCTGCGCCTCGTCCAGCCGCCGGACGGCACGCACCAGCTCCCGCGGCAGGCCCACCGCAGCCCGTTACCTAAGAAACCACACCGGTTTCAGGCAAGGCTTGAGTGCGGGCCGCCATCCGTGGCCCCTGCGCCCCGCCCGGGCCCCCCAGCGTCGCGGCGATGCGGGGC
>DASZOD010000208.1:0-11226 GCA_035550935.1 Egibacteraceae bacterium
GACTAGCGTCCTGTGCCGCCGGCAGTAGGTGGTCATTGAGCCGCCATGGAAAAGACCACCCTGTCCCTCCCGGCCGAGCTCCGGCAATCGCTGCGAGACCTCGCCAGGCGCACGGGGCGGTCTCAGGCGGACCTGATCCGCGAGGCCCTCTGGGCGTTCCTCGGCGGCCAGAGCAGGCCGAGACCCCGATCGATCGGCATCGTCCAGGACCAAGGAGATCCCCCCGCGGCGCAAGCCAAGCAGTGGGTACGCGGACAGTGGGAGCCCTAGCTGCGTCGCTAGCCTGCGGCGGCGACCAGCAGCCCCTGGGGTGCGGGTCACGCCTGCGTGCACCGCCAGGGTCTGCACGAGCGCTGACCACAGCAGCAGCGTGGACCCGCTGGCCAGCTCCAGGATCCCCGCGGCGGCCAGTTTCTCGTCCAGCCGCTGCGCGTCGCGCAGCGCCAGCAGCGCGCGGGCCAGCCGGGCGCGGACCACCGGCTTGTCGACGCACGACAGCGCCGCCGGTCCGTGGGTCTCGACGCCCTGCCGGTAGCGGGCGCCCAGGGCCCGACGTAGGCGCTCCAGCTCCGGGGGCGGCACCCTGGGCAGCGGCACCAGCTGCGGCGCCGCCGCGCGGGCCTGGAGGCCAAGAGACGTCTTGCAGCTCGCTCTCGGACGCCCCCCCGCGGCACACCGCTGCAGCGCTTCGTCTTGCGCCGGCTGCCGCACGGGCAGGCCTGGTTGCGCCCCACCTTGGGCATCGGGCGCCCTTACGTCACGTCGACTGCCGGCATGCTGGCACAGGCTGCCTCGATCACCTGGGAGGCTGCGCAGCGGGGACGTCCCCGGCGCGATGCGGCCGGCAGACACCGTCCAGCACTGGGCGCGCGGCCCGCCCGCGGGGTCCGCCGCTGCTAGCCTCGGCGCGACTGCGGCGAAGCGCACTTCAAGGAGCCCCCGCGATGCGCATCGGCATGGTTGGCCTGGGCAAGATGGGCGGCAACATGACCCTGCGGCTGCTGCGCGGGGGCCACGAGGTCGTGGCGCACGCGCGCAACCCCGACTCGGTGCGCAAGGCGGTGGAGCGGGGCGCGGTCGGGGCCGGCTCGCTGGAGGAGCTGGTGGACCTGCTGGAGCCGCCCCGCGCGGTGTGGCTCATGGTCCCCGCTGGCGCGCCCACCGCCGCCCCCGTCGAGCGGCTGGCCGGCATGCTGGCGCCCGGCGACGCCGTGATCGATGGGGGCAACTCGCGCTGGACCGACTCGACGGCCCGGGCCGCTTCCCTGGCCGGGCGGGGACTGGCCTTCGTCGACGCCGGCACCTCGGGGGGCGTCTGGGGGCTGTCGGAGGGCTACTGCCTGATGGTGGGCGCCGAACCGGAGGTGTTCGCCCGGCTCGAGCCGGTGTTCGCGACGCTGGCGCCCCCCGGCGGCTACGCCCGGGTCGGGGCTCCCGGCGCGGGCCACTTCACCAAGATGGTGCACAACGGCGTCGAGTACGCGCTCATGCAGGCCTACGGCGAGGGCTTCGAGCTGCTGGCCTCCAGCGGCTTCGACCTGGACCTGGCCCAGATCGCCGAGCTGTGGCGCCACGGCAGCGTGGTGCGATCGTGGCTGCTGGACCTGGCGGCCCGGGCGCTGGCCGACGACCCGAAGCTGGAGCGCGTCGCCGGCTACGTCGAGGACTCCGGCGAGGGCCGCTGGGCGGTCCACAGCGCCATCGATCAGGCGGTGCCCGCCCCGACCATCGCGCTGGCGCTGTTCACGCGCTTCGCCTCCCGCCAGGACGACGCGCTGTCCAACCGCCTGCTGGCGGCGCTGCGCCACCAGTTCGGCGGGCACGCGGTGCGCGCCGCCGGCGAGGACACGGCGTGAAGACCGACCTTGCCCCCGACGACCACGTCATCGTGGTGTTCGGCGGCAACGGCGACCTGTCGCGGCGCAAGCTGCTGCCCGCCCTGTACCACCTGTTCGTCGAGGGGCTGCTGCCGCGGGGCTGGCGCGTCATCGGCAACTCCCGCAGCGAGTTCAGCGACGAGCAGTTCGACGAGTTCGCGCGGGAGGCGGTGCGCGAGTTCGGCCGTTGCAAGCTCGACGAGGACGCCTGGGAGACCTTCAGCGAGCGGCTGAGCTACGTGTCACACGAGTTCGTGCCCGGCGACACCGACGCGATCGCCGACGCGGTACGCCGCGCCGAGGACGCCCTGGGAGGCCACGCGCGGCGGCTGTTCTACCTGGCGGTGCCCCCGGCGGCGTTCGGCCCGATCACCGAGGGTCTGGGCGACAGCAGGCTGACCGAACGGGCCCGCGTCGTCTACGAGAAGCCGTTCGGCGTGGACGAGGCGTCCTTCCACGAGCTGAACGCCACGACCCACCGGGTGCTGGCCGACGAGCAGATCTACACCATCGACCACTTCCTCGGCAAGGAGACGCTGCAGAACGTCCTGGCGCTGCGCTTCGCCAACGGCATGTTCGAGCCGCTGTGGAATCGCCAGCACATCGACCACGTGCAGATCGACGTGCCCGAGACCCTCGACGTGGGCACCCGCGCCGGCTTCTACGAGAAGACCGGCGCGCTGCGCGACATGCTCGTCACCCACCTGCTGCAGGTGCTGTCGGTGATCGCCATGGAGCCGCCCTACGCGCTGGAACCCACGCCGCTGCTGGACGAGAAGACGAAGGTGTTCGAGTCGATGGGGCCGCTGCGCCGCGACCGGCTGGTGCGCGGCCAGTACGAGGGCTACCGCCAGGCCGAGGGGGTGGCCGCCGACTCCGACACCGAGACCTTCGTGGCGGCCTGCGTGCAGATCGACAACTGGCGTTGGGCGGGGGTGCCCTTCTTTCTGCGCACCGGCAAATGCATGGCCGAGAACCGCCAGACGGTCACGTTGGCGTTCAAGGAGCCGCCCCGCCAGATGTTCCGCGACGTCGTCGCCATCGACAGCCTGCCCAACGACCACCTGACCCTGGACCTGGGATCGGCCGAGGGCATGTCGATCAGCTTCCTGGCCAAGGTCCCCGGCCCGAGCATCGAGCTGGGGCCTGCGCGCATGACCTTCCGCTACGAGGGCTCGTTCGGCTCCGAGCTCATCGGCCCCTACGAGCGGCTGCTGCACGACGCGCTGCTGGGGGACCGCACCCTGTTCACCCGCGCCGACGGCATCGAGCGGACCTGGGAGCTGGTCGCCGACGTCCTGGCCGACCCGCCGCCGCTCCTGGCCTACCCGGCCGGGTCGTGGGGACCGCAGGCGGCCACCGAGCTCATCGCCCCGCGCGGCTGGCACTTGCCCGAGGACTAGGCGCCGATGCGCCGCAGGCAGCCCATGACCGTGCGCGACGAGCTGGCCGTGCTGGGCCTGGCCACGCCGACGCCGCGCAGCAGGCAGGCCCAGCGGGCCTTCCGCCGGGCGCTGGCCGGCGCGCTCGGCCTGGCCGGGCTGGCCGGCGTGGTGGCCTGGGTGGCACGGTGACGGTGGACGGCGGGCGGTTGCCGCCCCCCGTCGTCCGTCCGCCCGGCAACCGCCGCGCCCTGCCCTGGGTGCTGGGCAGCCTGGCGCTGCTGCTGGCCCTGCTGCTGGGCCTTGGCAGCCTGCTGCTGATCGGGCTGGCGACCGGCGCCACGGGGCTTGCCATCGGTCTGGTCGCCGCGCTGCTACCCCTGCCCCTCTACGCCGGGGTGGTCCTGTGGGTCGACCGCTACGAGGCCGAGCCCGCCTGGATGCTGGCGGCGTCGCTGCTGTGGGGAGCGACGGTGGCGGTGTTCGTCGCTCTGGTGGTCAACTCGGTCGTCACGTTCCTGGCGGGCCCGTTGGTCGCCACGGTGGTGTCGGCCCCGGTCGTGGAGGAGAGCGCCAAGGGGCTGGCCCTGCTGATCCTGTTCGCGTGGAGGCCCGACGAGTTCGACGGGGTCCTCGACAGCGTGGTCTACGCGGGCATGATCGCACTGGGGTTCGCCACGGTCGAAAACGTCCTGTTCTACGGTCAGGCCGCCGCCGGAGGCGAGGTGCCGCTCGCCGCGGTGGTCGTCCTGCGCGGCGTGATCTCCCCGCTGTCGCACCCGCTGTTCACCGCCATGACCGGCATCGGCCTGGGCTTGGCCCGCCAGTCCGACCACAGCGCGGTCAAGATCCTGGCACCGCCGCTGGGCCTGCTGTGCGCGATCGGGCTGCACGCGGCCTGGAACCTGTCGGCGGGCCTGTTCGGGGTGGTGGGCTTCGCCCTCACCTACCTGTTCGTCATGGTGCCGGCCCTGGCTGCCGCGGTGGTGGCTGTGGCCCTGGCGCTGGCCCGCGAGGGCCGCATCCTGCGCCGGCACCTGGCCGACGAGGTCGGGCGGGGCCTGCTCAGCGCCGACGAGTACGAGCGCCTGGCCAGCGTGCGCGCCCGGCTGGCCGACTCCTGGTGGGCGCTGCGCCGCGGCGGCTGGCGGGCCTGGCGCGCCCGCGCCGACTACCATCAGGCCGCCAGCGAACTGGCCTTCCACCGCCACCGGGTCGCCCGCGGTCTCGTCACCGACCCGCATGCCGGCGCGGTCGACGCCGCCTACCTGCAGTGGCTGCAGCGACTGGCAGACCGCCGGCGCGCCGCCGCCGGTTGAGCCGCTACGGCGAGCCCGGCGGGGGTTGGCGCTCCGGTCTGGGCGGCGCGGCGCCGAGCACGTCGTCGAGGTGGACGTAGGGGACCTCGTCGAGGCGCTTCCAGCGCGCATCGTTGCCGACGACGGCGTCGGCCTCCTCGACCACGCCCGTCGCGCAGATGAGGGCATCGGGGGTCGCGAGGCCGAACGCCGCCCGCAGCCGAGCGGCGACGCCCGCCACGGCAAGACCGGCTGGAGCCAAGCGGCACAACGTGGTGACGAACAGGCGCACCGCGGCCTCGGCGGCCCGGTTCCGCTCGCGCAGCGGCCCGACCAGCAGCTCGGTGACGGTCACCGGTGAGATGACGAGCTCAACGGTTCCGGCCTCGGCCGCGCTGACGACAGGCTCGACAACGCGCCGGCGGGGGTCGTCCGCGGGCCGGTCCAGGTAGTAGATGCAGACGCTCGTGTCCAAGACGACGCGGCCGAGGTCGGCTAGGTCCACGACGCCCGCTCTGCCCGCACGTAGGCGTCGGGGTCGCCGTAGAGGCCGTCGGTCGCCCCCGCCAGGGCTTCCGCCAGCGAGTCGGGCTGGCGCAGCAGCATCACCCCGTCGCGCACGGGCACGACGAGGAGCTTCTGGCCCGGGCTCAGCTGCAGTTCCCGCAGCAGACTCGCCGGGATCGTCACCTGCCCCTTGCTGGAGATCGTCGTCGTTCGCACGGCCACACCCTACCATCACGCCAAGCGCGGACCCACGAGGCGCTTGGTACGGCGCGCCCCGGATGGCTTGTTGCGGTCAGCCTGTCGCCTCAGGCGACCTGGCGGCAGGCGGCGCCCGGAAGCCGCCCGTTCCCGACGGTGCCGTGCGCCAGGACAGCAGCGACGTTGCTGACTGACGGGGCCGGGACTACGTTCCCAGGCACGGCAGGAGCGACGTTGCTGGCCAAGGCTGTCCAAGACCGATGGGAGCGAGCCAGATGACCGAGGTGACCGCTTCGGGCGCCAGCTTCGACGCCATGACCCCCACCCGGCGCCTGGACCTGCGAGGCGAGGTGTGCCCCACGCCCACCGACGAGACGTTGCGCATATTGAGCCAGATGGCGCCGGGTGAGGTCCTGGAGGTCGAATCGGACTACTACCCGGCGAAGTCGACCCTGCCGTTCCTGTGCGACAAGCGCGGCTACGCGTACGCGTTCTCCGGCGAGCAGGCCCCCACCGACCGCGGGGGGCAGCACCCGGTGTGGCGGATGCGGATCGAGAAGACCTAGGAGAAGACCAGGAGGAGACGATGGCAGACCTGCTGTTCGTGGGCTCGCACGGCACCGACGACCCGACCAAGGCGGCGCTGCCGTTCCTGGCGGCGACCGGGGCTCTGGCGAACCAGACCGACGTCGCGGTCGCGCTGGTCGCCGAAGCCCCGTATCTGATGAAGGACGCGATCGCCAAGACCGTCCTGCCGGTGGGCTTCAAGCCCCTGACCGAGCTGATGCAGCAGTGCAGAGACGCGGGCGTCCCGGTCTACGTCTGAGGGTCCTGCTCCGTCGCCCGTGGGGTGACCGAGGCAGACCTGGAGGGCAAGAACGCCCGCTTCATGGACCCCATCATGTTCGCCGACCTGTGCTCCCAGCGCAGCACGGTGACGTTCTAGGCCCGTTCGCGCCCGGACGGTCGCCGGCGGCTACAGGGTCGGCGCGGTCTGCAAGCTGAGGTCGACGCCGAGCACCTGCTCGGCGCGCTGCAGCTGCGGGGTCAGGCGGGTGATGCCGATGAGGCCGGCGTCGAGACCGCCGATGCCCAGCCCGGCCAGGTGCACCCCGAGAGTCACCAGCGTGCCCACCGCCCGGCCGTCGGCGCTGTTGACCGCCGCGCCCGAGTCGCCCGGCACGGCCACGCCGTCGGCGAAGACGTGGTCGGGGTCGGGCATGCCGGTGGCCACCGCGGTGCGGGCGGGCAGCACCCCACTGACGAGGACGCCGTTGCCGTAGTAGTTCAGCAGCACCGGCTGCAGCAGGCCGGGGCGGTCGTCGTTGATGCCGGTGGGACCGCCGAAGTGGCACATCTGCGGGCTGGCCGCGACGCCGTCGTCGAGGCGGACGAGGCCGAAGTCCTTCTCGTCCTGCAGGACCGCGTAGGCGAACGTGCCGATGCGGTTGCCCTGCCCGTCGCGCACCACCGGGCCGGTGTCCATGGTCCAGCGCACCTCGCCGGCCGGGACGTTGAACGACGCGAAGAAGCAGTGGCCGGCGGTGGCGATGTAGCGCTCGCCGTCGCTGCCGGTGAACAGGTAGCCCAACGTGCACAGGCCGTCGCCGACGAGCAGCGGGGCGCCGGGGCGCACGCCGGAGCAGGAGCCGACGCCGACAGGCGCCGCGGCGGTGGGCACGGGGATGAGCCGGCAGGGTTGGCCGCCCAGCGTCCAGTCGGCGGCGGGCCGGCCCAGCAGCGCGCCGGTTACGCCCTCCAGGAGTCCGGCGTCGGCCGGCCGGGAGGGAGGCAGCAGCAGCGCCGCCAGACAGGCGGCGAGCAACACGACGAAGACCCGGACCCGCAGGGTAGCGGCCATGGCGGCTCCTGTGATCGAGGGGCAGCGGCGGCGGTCGCGGCCCCGGCGGCGACAATCGGCTCACGGAAGCTCGGGCCAGCAGGGTCTCACAACCGCCGTGGCGGTGTCCAGAGCCAAGTCCACCGCCGGCGACGGCGGTCACAGGCGTCGGTGCCTCAAGGACCCCCGACGTACGAGCGGTCCAGCACCCGCCCCAGCTCGCCGGGGTCGGGCACGCCTGCGGCCCGGGCCCGCACCGCGCCGGCCGGGTCGATCACGAACACCGTCGGCGCTCGCAGCACACGGTGGGCGCGCACCAGCTCGATGTGCTCGTCCACGCCGATGGCTCGCACCGCCACGTCGCCGCGACGCGCGGCGACCTCGTCCAGCACCTGGCGGGCGGCCGCACACGGCCCGCAGCGGGGGACCACCACCTCCAGCAGCGTCCAGGCGCCCGGCGGCGCGGCGACGGCCTCCAGCTCGGCCTGAGTGAAGGAGCGGTGAGCGGGGCGGACGCGGCCGTCGCGGGCGCGCCACCACAGCGCCGCCAGGGCGGTCAGCGCCACCACGGCGGCCAACACCACCAGGTCAGGTCTCATGCGTGACTCCGCCGGTGGCCAAACAGCCGCCGGCCCAGCGTGTATGTCTCGCAGCCGACGCACAGGCCGGTGGCCGCCAGCAGCCCCGACAGCGCCACGACGACCAGCACCAGTCCCCAGCCCAGCGCGTCGGCGCCGCCCAACAGGGCTGCCAGACCCGCGCCGGTGAACAGGAGCCCCATGAGCTGGGCGAAGCGCGGCGGCGCCTCAGGCTCGGTCGCCGGCGGGGGTCCCCAGTCCAGCCGGCGCTTGAGGAAGCGGAAGATGTTGCCGTAGGGCGACCAGCGCAGCCCGGCCAGGGCGGCGACGGCGAAGACTGCCACCTGCAGCGCCAGCAGCCACACCGAGTGCAGGGCGAAGGCGGCCACCAGCACCGCGAAGGTGATGGCCGCGGAGAAGCGGGGGCCGCGGACGTCGATGTCCATCCCAACTCATCCCTTCTCGCTCGTTGCGTTCACCAGCACAGGACAGCGTCGGCGCCGCGCAGCGCCGCGGCCAAGGTGTCGGCGTCAGCCAGCCGCACGCCGGACACCAGGTCGCCGGCAGCCAGGCCCAGCCGTCCCGCGTCGTCGGCGTCGGCCAGCACGGCCACGCCGCTCTCGATCAGCCCTCGCAGGTCCTGTCCGCTGACGGCCGGGGGCAGCGCCACGCCGGCAAGCTCGCCGGGGCGCACCTCGCCGCCGACGATGGCCAGCTCCAGGGCCGGGCCTCGCAGCACGATCGTCAGGTCGACCTCCTCGGCGACGGCGTAGGCGTTGGCTTCCAACGACGGCTCGCTGGGGCACAGCGCCCCCGGGCCGGAACGCACGACGCTGACGACGCGGCGGGCCACTAGCCGTCACCGCCGGGTCCGAGCACCACATCGGCCTCCCGCACGAAGGCCCACAGGTCCTCGTGGCCTCCGGCCACCACCCCCGGCACCAACACCCCCGCGACGCCCAGCCGCCGGGTCGCCTCCGCGTCGACGACCCAGTCGAGGGTCCCGCCGTGCACCCCGCGGCGCAGCAGCGCGGCGACGGCGTCGGCGACCTGTCCGCTGCCTGCGGCCAGGCTGGCCGCCCGGGAGTGGGCGAACACGGTGACCCGGTGGCCGCGGGCCAGCAACCGCCCGGCCAGCTTCAGCGCCGTCGCGGTGCGCTCCGACTGGTCCGCGGTGGTCAGTAGCAACGCCACGGTGCGCCCCACTACAGCCACACCGCCTTGTCGGCTCCCTCGGTGACGAGGTCGGCGATCTCGTCCAGGTCGACGACCTTGGCGCCGTCCACCAGCCCACCGCCGGTCAGCGCCCTGCTGCGCAGCGCGTCGTCGTGGACGCCGACCACGACGCCGTCCCGGAGCGCGGCGCCCACCGCAGCCGCGTCCTCGTGACCGGGCCGCGCCGCCGCCGCAGCCGCGTCGAGCAGGACGACCTGGACGCCGTCGCCTGCACCCACCCAGGTCCGTGCGAGCAGCAGCGCCCAGCGCAGGTCGTCTGACACGAGCACGGCGACGCGCACCTAGATCCCCTTTCGGATCAGCAGGCGGATGCCCGGGCGGCCCGTGGCATCCACCGCCCGCTCGACCCCCAGCAGCTCGTGGCCGGCCCGGTCGGCCCAGCGGGCGAACGCCGCAGGCGAGCCGGGGCCCTCGGTGAGGACCTCCAAGACCTCGCCGCTGCGCAGCCCGGTCACCGCCCGCATGGCGCGCACCACGCCGGTCTCGCGCTGCTGGCCGCGGGCGTCGATGGCTCCTGCGGGAGTGCTGGTGGCCCGAGCGGAGGCCGGCGCCACGGCGCGGGCCCGCCACAGCTGCTCGCCCCCGGGCGCGGCACCGGCTTCGGTGAGGGCCACCGGGCCGCCGGCGCCGGCGAACGCGCCGCTGAGCAGGCCGCGTTCAAGCGCGTCGGCCAGGTCGCTGCGCACGTCGTGCAGTGAGCGGAACAGTCCCCGGATCCCGGCCACGTCGACCCAGTCCGCCCCCGCCTTGGCGACGCGGGCTTCGGGCGCGTGGGGGCGCAGCGCTCGCACCGACTCCTGGGCGACCGTCTCCAGCGGCAGGCCGTCGCCACGGACGTTCAGCCCGGCCGCCAGGCGGCGTCCCTCTGCAGCGGCGGCCTCGAACGCCCGCGACGGCAGCGTCCTGCCACCGCCCGCAGGCTCCCCGAGCAGACCCACCAGCAGCCGCACCAGCAGCGCGCTGGCGGCGGCGCGCGCGTCGAAGCCCGGTGCACCCGCCTCCAGGTCGCCCACGACCTCGTCGCGGGCCAAGTAGACCTTGGCCGGCCGCCCTCCGGCGGGGTTCTTGCGCCGGCCCACCACGACCAGCCCGGCGTCGGCGAGGGTCTCCAGGTGGGTGCGCGCCACGTTGGGATGCAGGTCGAAGGCCTCCGCGACGTCGCGCACGGTGAGCGCGGCCCCGACCTGCCGGAGGTGGCTGAAGATGTCCGCCCGCGTGGACGAGCCCAGCGCCTTGGCGACGGTCACGCCGGCCATGGCACCGCTTCCCGCGGCCTGCCGCGCCAGCGTGGGGGAGACGGAAGACAACCCGGAGGACAACGAGACGGCCTCCCCGGCAGTCGATGGCAGGGCCAGGTTTCCACTGTCGATCAACGTTTTACCCGCAGATGGCGGCCCAGCTCAGGGGCTCACCGGAACATCGGCGAATGAAAACAGTGCTTACCTGGGAGGCGAGCGTCGGCGGGTCGCCCTACAGCACCGCCGATCGGGCCACGACGTAGACGGCGGGAGCAGCGAGCAGGACGACGTCGGCGACGCGCAGCAGCAGGCCCTCCCCCACGCCGGTCTGCTCGTCGTCGGGATCGACCCCGGCTTCCACCGCCAGCGAACGCTGCAGGTAGCCGCCACCCAGTGCGGCGGTCAGCGCCACCAGGGCCACCAACCCCGCCAGCCGGGGGGTGAACGGCGGATCGAGCACCGCCGCAACGACCCCAGTACCCAGAGCCACCGCCAGCGCGGCGGCTGCCAGCTCCGCCAGCGCGCCAAGGCGCTCGACCCCCGCCTCACCGTGGGGCTGGCGCCGGCGAGCCAGCGACAGCCCGGCTCCGCCAGCGTCCGCCGCCGCCGCCAGCAGACCCAGGCCCAGCACCCAGCGGAAGCCGTGGTCCAGGTCGCGCAGCAGCAGGAGGCCGCTGGCTCCCAACCCGATCAGCAGCCCGACGAGCAGCGTCCCCCCAAGCGCCTCGGTCAGGTGGCTGCGCCGGCCGAAGAGCAGCACGAGCGCGAACCCGCCGATGACCGTGGCCGCCAGCCACCCGGGCATGGCCTCCCAGCCGGATCCGGGATCGCGCGCCACCGCCAGCGGCATCGCCACCGCAGGCACTAGAGCGACGAGCACGACCGGCCGCGACCCGACCCGCGACAGCAGCCCGGAGACGTCCACGAGCAGGAGCGCGGCGAGGACCACGACGACCGCGGCGAACACGCCGAGGCCGAGCATCAAGGCCACCAGCAGGGGCGCCCCCAGCCCCACGACGGCCAGCGGCCGGTTCACCGGTGCCCCCCGTCGCTGCCGTTGCTGCCGCCGCTG
>DASZOD010000209.1:0-7616 GCA_035550935.1 Egibacteraceae bacterium
GATTCCCCACTGCTGCCTCCCGTAGGAGTCTGGGCCGTGTCTCAGTCCCAGTGTGGCTGGTCGCGCTCTCACGCCAGCTACCCGTCGTCGCCTTGGTGGGCCGTTACCCCACCAACAAGCTGATAGGCCGCGAGGCCATCCTGTAGCGGCAGACCTTTTCCTCCCCGGCCCATGCGGGCCAAGGAGCGTATCCGGCATTAGCCACGGTTTCCCGTGGTTATTCCGGTCTACAGGGCAGGTTCCTCACGTGTTACTCACCCGTTCGCCGGTCTCCCCGGACCCGAAGGTCCGGTTCTCCCTCGACTTGCATGTGTTAGGCGCGCCGCCAGCGTTCGTCCTGAGCCAGGATCAAACTCTCCATTGGAGATCGTGCAGAACAGGCCTGCAGATCCGTGGATGGAAGAGCGCACCGCGCGCGGTGCCGTCACGGGTGTGGCGGCGCCGCCTGGCCACGGTGCTGTGTCGATCCGGTCCAGTGACAGCTGGTTACATGCTGCCCGGAACCAGGTCATACGTCCGCCTCTTTTCACGGCCTGTCACGGCCGATCCCAAAGGCGGGGTGCATGTGCACTGGCTTTTGGCACACTGTGTAGTTTTCAAGGAGCGGCTGCGCTCGCTACCCGGTTCCTTCCCGCGACCGCGCCGTAGCCAACAGCCAAGGGCGGCCCAGAATCGGTCCCGGTATGGTACCAGGCGCCATGGCCTGGCCCACGATCCAACGATGTCCTGCGGGTCCGGCGTTGCCGGTCCGCGCTGTCGTAACACCGAAGCTTACCACCCCGCTGGGGTCCTGCAAACCTCGCAGAGGTCGGGGGGAGCGCCGTTGTCAGGGTCCACAGCGGCTGGACCGCATCGGATCCACGAGTGTAGCCAGGTCACCGCCGCGGCGTCAACGCCAGCACGCCCCCGGCCGCGCCCGGGCGGCGGTCACCCACGCACGAGCCGCGCGAAGCGGCGTTTGCCGACCTGCAGGACCCCTCCCGCCAGGGCCGCGGCGGGCAGCTGGGCGGTCGGGTCGACGAGCGGCTTGCCGTCGAGGCGCACCGCGCGCTGCTCGACCATCCGGCGGGCCTCCGAGCCGCTGGCGACCAGACCGGCCGCCTGCAGCAGGCTGGGCAGGAACCACGGGTCGGTCTGGCCCAGGTCGAAGGTGGGCACGTCGTCGGGGACTGCCCGCTCGCGGAACTGCACGTTGAAGCGCTCCTCGGCGGCCAGCGCCGCCTCGTGTGAGTGGTGCAGCGAGACGATCTCGCGGGCCAGGCGCCGCTTGGTCTCCCCCGGGTGCAGCGACCCGTCGGCGAGTCCGGCGGCGATCCGCTCCGTCTCCTCGGGGTCGGCGTCGGTGACCAGGCGGAAGTACTTGACCACGAGTTGGTCGGGGATCGACATCACCTTGCCGAACATCTCCGCCGGACCGTCGTCGACGCCGATCGCGTTGCCTGCGGTCTTGCTCATCTTCGCCGAGCCGTCGGTCCCCTCCAGCAGCGGCAAGGTGACGACGCACTGCGGTTCCTGGCCTGCGTGGCTCTGCAGGTCGCGGCCCACCAACAGGTTGAAGAGCTGGTCGGAGCCTCCCAGCTCCACATCGGCCCGCACGGCCACCGAGTCGCGGCCCTGCAGCAGCGGGTAGAGGAACTCCGCGATCGAGATGGGATTGCCCGCCTGGTAGCGGGCGGCGAAGTCAGACCGCTCCAGCATCCGCGCGACGGTCATCTGCGCCGTCAGGCCCAGCACGTCGCTCATCGTCATCGCCGCCAGCCAATCGGTGTTGTCAACCACCTCCAACCGCTCGGGCAGCACCACCTTGCGCGCCTGGTGCAGGTAGGTGGCCGCGTTGGCCCGTACCTGTTCGGCGCTCAACCGGGGGCGGGAGGAGCTACGGCCCGACGGGTCGCCGACCCGAGCGGTGAAGCCGCCGATGATGAGCACCGCGGTGTGGCCCAGGCGCTGGAAGTCGCGCAGCTTGCGCAGCACGACGGTGTGACCGATGTGGAGGTCGGGAGTTGAGGGGTCCATGCCGAACTTGACCCGCAGGGGGGGACGCTGGCCCCGGGCGGCCGCAACGACGCGACGCTCGAAGTCGTCGGCCGGCAGCACCTGCTCGATGCCGTCGAGCAGGATCCGCAACTGGCGGTCCGGGCTGGTCATCGCCCGCCAGGCTACCCAGCCCCCGCTCTGCGCCGCCTCGGACGGCCACCTGCCGACCGCCCCGCCGGTGGGCTACTAGCATCGGCGCCATGAGGTCCACACCGGCGTGGCCGGCTGCCCTTGCGGCTGCGGCCATCCTGGCAGCGGGCTGCGGGCAGCTCGTCGAGGTCCGTCCGTTGGGCTCGCTGCGCCTGCCCCCACCCGACCGGACCAGCGTGGTGGTCGCCGCCGACGGCTCGGCGCTGGCCGAGCTGCACGCCGAGCAGGATCGCGAGCTTGTCGCCCTCGACCGCGTCCCCCGGGTGCTGCGCGACGCGGTCGTCGCCGTGGAGGACGCCCGCTTCTGGCACCACGGCGGTGTCGACGTTCAGGCCGTCGGACGGGCTGCCCTGGAAAACGCCCGCCAAGCCGGCGTGGCCCAAGGCGGCTCGACCATCACCCAGCAGTTGGCCAAGAACGCCCTGGTGGGGCCCGAGCGGACGCTGCGGCGCAAGCTCGAGGAGGCCAGCGTCGCCTTGCAGCTGGAGGCCGCCTACAGCAAGGCCCAGATCCTGGAGCGCTACCTCAACACCGTGTACTTCGGCCATGGCGCCTACGGGGTGCAGACCGCGGCCCGCCGCTACTTCGCGGCCGACGTCGGCGAGCTGGACCTTGCCCAGTCCGCCCTGCTGGCGGGACTGCTGCGGGCTCCCGCCCACTACGACCCCTACGTGCGTCCCGACGGGGCGCTGCGGCGACGCAACCTCGTGCTGCATCTCATGGCCGAGCAGGGCCTCGCCATGGCCGACGAGGTCGCCGCGGCCCAGGCGACACCGCTGAGGCTCGCGCCCTACCTGCCGGAGCGGCGCTGGCGGGCGCCGTGGTTCGTCGACCATGTCCTCGACGTGGTCCAGCGCGACCCGGCCTTCGCCGCCCTGGGCCCGGATCCCCGGGCGCGCGCGGACCTGCTGTTCCGCGGCGGGCTGCGGATCGAGACCACCCTCGACCCCACCTGGCAGGACGCAGCGGAGCGGGCGGTGGCCGACACGCTGCCCGACCCGGCCGATCCTCGGGCCGCGCTGGCCGCCGTGGACCCCACCACCGGGTCGATCCGGGCGCTGGTCGGCGGGCGCGACTACTACGACCCCAACGACCCGCACGCCCGTTTCAACCTGGCCACCGACGGGCGCCGCCAGCCCGGCTCGACCTTCAAGCAGCTCGTGCTCGCCGTCGCCCTGGCCCGGGGCCACCAGCTCGACGAGCGCTACCCCGGCGGCGCGAGCGTCGTGCTGGCGGGCCGCCCCGGCCACCCCCAGCCGTGGCAGGTCGACAACTACCAGCTGCGCGACTTCGGAGCCCTGACACTGCGCGACGCCACCGCCTTGAGCGTCAACGTCGTCTACGCCCGGCTCATCGAGGCGGTCGGGCCCGAGGCGGTGGCCCAGCTGGCCACGGCCATCGTCGGCCGCGACATCCCGCCGGTGCGGTCGCTGGCCTTGGGAACCGTGGAGGTCTCGCCGCTGGAGATGGCCGCGGTCCAGGCCACCTTCGCGGCCGGTGGGGTGTACCGGCCGCCGACCGCGGTCCTGCGCATCATCGACGCGGACGGGCGGGTCCTCTACCAGCGGCCCGAGCCGACCGGCGAGCGGGTCATGGACGAGGCCGCGGCATACCTGGCCACGGCCGCACTGGCCGGTGTCGTCGACCGCGGCACGGGCCAGCGGGCGCACCTGCGCCGGCCGATGGCGGGCAAGACTGGCACGAGCGAGGACAGCGCCGACGCCTGGTTCGTCGGCTACACCCCCGACCTGGCCGCGGCGGTGTGGATCGGCTTCCCCCAGGCCCGGGTGCCGATGGCCCCGCCCGCGACGCGCATCCGGGTCGAGGGCGGCAACTGGCCGGCGGAGCTGTTCGCGCGCTTCGGACTGCGGGCGCTGGCCGACGTGCCGGCACGGGCGTTCCCCGTGCCCGCGGTCGCGCTGCGCACCGTGCGGGTCGACGTCACCCGCAACTGCCTGCCCAATCCCTACACGCCCCCACAGCTCGTCGCCGAGCGGGCCTACCTGGCAGGCACCGAGCCGACGCGGCTGTGTGCCGAGCCGACCGCGCCGCCGACCACCGACGTGCCCGGGGCCGTCGGCCTGCCGCTGCAGGCCGCGCTGCGACTGTTGCAGACGGCCGGATTCGCCGTCGAGCAGCGCCGCCAGTTCAGCGTCCAGCTGCCCCCGGGCTATGTGGTCCGCCAAGCGCCAGAGCCCGGCCCCGCCCAGACCCTGGCGGGCGGCTTCACCGTCACGCTGTGGGTGTCGGTGGCCGACCGCACCCCGACCGTGGTGCCCGACGTCGTCGGCCTGGGCGTCGACGGGGCGCGCCAGCGCCTGGAGGAGGCGGGCTTCGTCGTCGAGGCCGTCGCCGCGTGCCCCGACGGGGTGCCGACCTGCTCGGGGGCCCGCCTGCGGCCCCGACGGGTCTGGCAGCAGGCGCCCGACGGAGGCGCCGCCGTCCCCACCCACTCGCTGGTGCGGCTGTGGGCGTACCCGGCGGGCTGACCGGGTCCCCGGTTGCCCCGGCCCAGGACCGTCAGGCGCGCGCATGGCGCCGGTATGGGGACGCCCACGGCGAGCCGGCCACGACGAAGCGCCACGGCAGGTCCGCCGCGGCGACGACACCGACCCGGGGGCCGGCCTGCACCGGGGGCAGCGCGCCGTCGTCGGCCAGGTACAGCGGCCCCTCGTCGCACAGGTCCCGTCCGCTCCAGGTCCCGTCCAGGCCGAACGCCTGCGCCAGGCGGGCCGGGCCGCGCAGCAGCTCGCGGTCGGGTCGCTGCCCCCGGCGGGCCCGCATGACCGCCAGCCCCGCCAGCGGCTGGGCGGCGCGCAGCAGGCAGCCCTGACCCTCGCCCTCGGCCGCGGTGGCGGCGTTCAGGCACCAGTGCATGCCGTAGGTGAAGTACACGTAGGCGTTTCCGGGAGGCCCGAACAGCGGGGCGTTGCGCGCCGTCCTGCCACCGTGGGCGTGACACGCCGGCTCGTCCTGGGTGTACGCCTCAGCCTCCACGATGCGCGCGACCAGGCCTTCGTCGGCACGCACCAGCAGCTTGCCGAGCAGGTCGGGAGCGACCCGAGGAGCAGGCCGGGCGAAGAACGACCGCTGCAGGCGCTTCACCACCGACCCGCCGCGCGCTTGGCGGACACGAAGGCCAGCAGGCCCGCCAGGTCCCGGCAGTTGAGCACCAGGTCGGGGGTGGCCCACCCGCGCTGTGCGGTGGCGACGCCGTAGCCCACGGTGGCCAGCTCCCCGACGCTGTGGGCATCCGAGGAGATCGCCAGGGTCACGCCCCGGTCGACGGCGCGCCGCACCAGGTCGCCCGACAGGTCCAGCCGCCGCAGCGAGGCGTTGACCTCCAGCGCCGTGCCGGTGTCCGCGGCGGCCTGCAGGATCGCGTCGACGTCGATGTCGTAGCCGGGTCGCCTGCCGATGAGCCGCCCGGTGGGGTGACCGATGACGTTGACGACCGGCTGGTGCATCGCCTCGATGATGCGTTGGGTCTGCTGGGCGGCCGGGCGCCGCATGAGCGAGTGCACGCTGGCGACGCAGAAGTCGAACCCGAGCAGGAAGTCGGGGTCGTAGTCAAGGGTCCCCTGCGCGCCGATGTTGAGTTCCGCGCCGTCGAGGATGCGCATCTGGTGGCGCTCCTGCAGCCGCGCGATCTCGTCGCGGCGCGCCAGCACCTGGTCGCGCGACAGGCCGTTGATCGGCAGGTTCTCGGCGTGGTCGGTCGCCGCCCAGTAGGCGTAGCCGCGGGCGGCAGCAGCCGCGGCCATGGCCTCCAGCGTGGCCTTGCCGTCTCCGGACCAGTCGCTGTGGCCGTGCAGGTCGCCCCGCAGGTCGTCGCACGCCACCACCCGCGGCAGGCGGTGCCCGGCGGCTGCCTCGACCTCTCCGGTGTCCTCGCGCATGGGCGGGGGGATCCAGTCAAGGTCCAGGGCGGCGTAGACGTCGGCCTCGCTGCGGCTGGCGACCGGCGTGCCCGATCCCCTGCGGAACAGACCGTACTCGTTGAGCATGAGCCCCTGACGGACGGCCCGTTCGCGCACCCGGACGTTGTGGGCCTTCGAGCCGGTGAAGTACACGAGTGCTGCCCCCCAGGCGGCGGGGTCGACCACACGCAGGTCCGCCTGGATGCCGCGCACCGTGATGACGCTGGTCTTCTTGGCCCCGGCGGCGACCACCCGGGCGACGAGGTAGCTGTCTCGGAACGCCGCCATGACCGGGCCCGGTTCGGTGCTGGCGGCGAGCAGGTCGACGTCGCCGACCGTCTCGCTCATGCGCCGCAGGCTGCCCGCCCAGGTCACCTCCCGGACCTCTGGCAGGCGCCGGAGCCGGGCGCACATCTCCTGGGCCACGGCGATGGCCTCGGCGGCGGGGACGCGGCCGGACTCCCCGGATGCCCATCCGCCGGCGACCGCCTCACGCAGGTTGGCCTCGGACCGGGCGCCCAGACCCGGCAGGTCGCGGAGACGCTCGGCGGCGAGCGCCTCGCGCAGGGCGTCCAGCGAGTCGATCCCCAGTGCGTCGTGCAGCTGCCGTGCCGTCTTCGGGCCCACGCCGGGAATGCGGGTCAGCTCGAGGAGCCCCGGGGGGACGCTGGCGCGCAGCTGGTCGAGCATCCCGATCCGCCCGGTCGACAGGTACTCGGCGATCTTGGCGGCGATGGACGGACCGACGCCCTTCAGCCGCCCCAGCTGCTCCCGCGACAGCCCCGAGACGTCCTCGGTCACGGCGGCCACCGCCCCGGCGGCCCGCTCGTAGGCGCGCACGCGGAAGCGGTCCTCGCCGGCCAGTCGCAGCAGCGACGAGATCTCGGCGAGCTGCCGGGCGACGTCGTCGTTGCTCCGGCCCATCTGGCCATGCTAGAGACCGCGTACCATGACCGGCCATGGGAGTTGGCGCCGACCACGATCCGCCCACCGGGGCTCCCGGCGCGCGCATCGGCGCCTGGGCCCGCAGCGGGGGGATGGTCGGTGTCGTGGCGGCCGCCGACGGCGACACGGTCACGCTGTTCCGTCCCGGCGACCGCCAGCTGGCGCGGGTACCGCCAAGCGACCTCGAGCTGCTGCCAGCCGGCGCGGTCACCGTCACCGCCACGGTCGACCTGCCGGTGCCCCACGGCATCGGCGAGGACCTGCTGCGCCGCTGGGTGGCCAGCCTCACCGACGAGACCCTGCGGGGTCGGGCCCACGCCGCGCTGGCCGACGCCGGCCGGGACCAGGGCGCCGCGCTCCCGTCCGTGCGCCTCGAGGTGCGCACGATGGACACGGGGGGAGCACTGTGCCTGTGCGGGGCCAAGACCCCCGCCGACCCGGGTGTGGCGGTGGCCTGCGCCGCCTGCGGGCGGCAGGCGGTCAGCGCCCCGCAGTCGGCTGTGCGCCACCGGTGAGCCCCCCGGAGACCCCCGCCCGCCGGGGCCCGCTGCGCGGCCGCCCTGC
>DASZOD010000210.1:0-8708 GCA_035550935.1 Egibacteraceae bacterium
GCTCCTGCGCGCCAGGACACCCTGCTGCTCGTGCGCCATTCCCAGGACCCTGGTGGCGCGACCGGCGTGACGCTGCTGGCTGCAAGCCCGGGCGACGCCCGCTCGCTGGTGCTGTTCGTGCCGATCGGCACGCTCGTCGAGGTCCCCGGCTTCGGCCTGGACCGGCTCGGGCTGGCCTACCAGTACGGGGGCCCGGCGCTGGTCGAAGCCAGCCTGGAGAACGCCTTGGGCATCGCCATCGACCACACGGCGGCGGTTAGCGACTCGGGTCTGGCGGCGCTGCTGGGCCGCGTCGGAGGGCTGGAGCTCGCCGTGCCCGAGCGCCTTGTGCTGCGCGCGGGCGACGGTGCGGCCATGGTGCGCTTCGAGCCGGGTGGCCAGTTCCTCGACGGCCCGAGGCTGGCCGAGTACTGGGGCTTCGTCCAACGCGGCGAGGACGAGCTGGCGTCCTTCTCCCGCCAGCAGCTGGTCTGGGAGCGCCTGCTGGCGGCGGCCGCCGCCGACCCGACGGTCGTGGAGCGCCTCCTCGCCGGCGGGGCGCCGCAGCTGGAGACCGACGCGGAAACCGTGTGGCTGCAGTCCCTGCTGGCCGGCCTGGCGCAGGCCCAAGCGTCCGATCGGCTCAGCTTCACGCTGCTGCCGGTGCAGCCCTTCGGCGCTGCGGGGTCCGTGGCGACGGCTGATGCGGCCAGCTTCCGCTTGGACGAGCAGGCCGCAGCCGAGCTCGTGGGGTCGCTGCTGCTGGCCAGCGTGCCCGACGGCGACGCCTCGGCAGCGGTCCGCGTCCAGGTGCTCAACGGCGTGGGCGTGCCCGGCATCGGCCAGCTGGTCGACGAACGGCTCGAGGGCGGCGGGTTCCGGATCGTGCTAACGGACAACGCCAGCCGCTTCGACTTCGCCCAGACCCGGATCGTCGTCTACGACGAGAGTCCGGCGTCGATCGACGCGGCTCAGCGGGTGCACGAGCGTCTGGGCGTCGGTACGATCCTGGTGAGCCGCCAGCCACAGACCGTCGTCGACCTGACCATCGTGGTCGGCGCGGACTTCGCAGCCCAGCCGAACAGGGAGCAGCCATCCTGAGCGTCGTCGACACCACCGAGTCCCGTGCCCTGGCTCTCGCCGCCGCCGCGGCGGCGGCGGGCAAGAAGGCCACCGACATCCGGATCCTCGACCTCGGCGAACTGCTCGGCATCACCGACTTCTTCGTCATCGCCTCGGCGCGCAGCGAACGCCAGCTGGCCACGGTCGTGGACGACATCCAAACGCGTCTGAAGCGCGACGGCCGGGCGCCCGAACGCCGCGAGGGCACGAAGGAGGCGGGCTGGATGGTGCTGGATTACGGCGACGTCGTCGTCCACGCCTTCACCGAGCAGCAGCGCGCCTACTACGAGCTCGAGCGGCTGTGGGCGGACGCCCCGACGGTGCCCTTCGAGGAGGGTGCCGGGCAGGGCCCGCAGCGGGTGCGGGCGGCCGCTGGCGAGGCCGGCGCGGACTGAGCCACTCGCGCCGGTGCGCCGCGTCCGGCTCGTGCTCGTGCGCCACGCCGAGTCGCTGTGGAACGCCGCCGGGATCTTCCAGGGCCACGAAGGCCCGGGGCTGACCGAACGGGGGCACGCCCAGGCGCGCGCCACCGCGAAGGCGCTGGGAAACGCCTACGCTGACGCGACGCTCATCGCCCGCAGCGACCTGATCCGCGTGGTCGAGACCGCCGCGCCGACCGAGCGGCAGCTGGCGCTGCCCGTCCATGTCGACCAGCGGCTGCGCGAACTCGACGTCGGATCGTGGGCGGGCAAGACCCACGCGCAGATCAGGGCCGACGATCCCGCCGCCGCGGCCGCGTGGGGCCGCGGCGTGGACGTCACCCGGGGCGGCGGCGAGTCCTTCGCCGACCTGCGCCGGCGGGCCTGGGCGGCGCTGTGCGAGGTCGCCGAGCGCGCCGGCGAGGGCAGCGCGCTGGTGTTCACCCACGGCGGCCCGATCCGGGTGGGGGTGGCCGCGGCGCTGAGTGTGCCGCCCGGACGCGAGCAGTCGTTGGGCTCGGTGGCCAACTGCTCGCTGACCGTGTTGGAGCGCCACGACCGCGACATGGTGCTGGTCGCCTACAACCGGGTCGGCCACCTCTCCGCGACCGGGTTGGAGTGACTCTGCAGGCGCGTCGCCGTGCCCGGCGGCGCCGGGGCTCACAGCGGGCGGCGCAGCATGACCGGCAGGCGCCTGGGACCCCAGTCGCCGGGCGGCCCCCCGAACACGCCCGCGCAGGCGGCGGCGCAGCGTCCGCAGCGCCCGTCGTCGGTGAGGTTCCAGGTCCCCAGCCGGTACCAGTCGCGCGCGATGACCCGCTCACCGCAGGCGTGGCAGTAGGTGCTGCCGCCGTCGGGGTCGTGCACGTTGCCGGTGTAGGCGTAGCGCACGCCGTTGGCGTGCGCGATGCGCCGGGCCCGGGTCAGCGTCGCCGGCGGCGTGGGCGGCCGGTCGGTCATCTTCCAGTCCGGGTGGAAAGCGGTGAAGTGCAGCGGCACGTCGGGGCCCAGGCGCTCCACCACCCAGCGGCTGAGCGCGTCGACCTCGGCGTCGGAGTCGTTGGCGCCGGGGATCAGCAGGTTGGTGATCTCGAACCACACGTCGGTGTCGTGCTTGAGGTACTCCAGGGTCTCCAGCACCGGGCCCAGCTGGCCGCCGCAGACCCGGTGGTAGAACTCCTCGGTGAAGCCCTTGAGGTCGACGTTGGCGGCGTCCATCGCGGCGTAGAACTCGGCGCGCGGCTCGGGGCAGACGTAGCCCGCGGTGACCGCCACCGCCTTGATGCCGGCCTCTCGGCAGGCCTGCGCCACGTCGACCGCGTACTCCAGGAACACCACCGGGTCGTTGTAGGTGAACGCGACGCTGCGGCACCCGAGGGCCTTGGCGGCGCGGGCGATGTCCTCGGGCGAGGCCGCGTCGGCCAGGGTGTCGGTCTCGCGCGACTTGGAGATGGCCCAGTTCTGGCAGAAGCGGCACGCCAGGTTGCAGCCGGCGGTCCCGAACGACAGCACCGACGTGCCCGGCAGGAAGTGGTTGAGCGGCTTCTTCTCGACCGGGTCGACGCAGAAGCCGCTGGAACGCCCGTAGGTGGTCAGGACGACCTCGTCGCCGTCGCGGGCCCGGACGAAGCACAGCCCGCGCTGGCCCTCGTGCAGCTTGCAGGCCCGCGGACACACGTCGCACTGCACCCGCCCGTCGTCGAGGCGGTGCCAGTAGCGGGTCGGGTGCACGGACAGGTCGGTGGCGGCTATGGCCCCCAGCATGCCAGACGCGGCCCGGCCCGCGGGCCGCGGTCAGGGATGGGTGCCGCGTTGCGCTGACGCCGCTGGAGCGGACCTGCCGCTGCCGGGGACCAGCAGGACTCCCGCCCCGACGGCCAGCGTGGTGAGCGTGAGGCCGGCTGCCGCCTCCCACCACACCGTGGTGTCGCTGCTGCAGCCCTGCGCGGTGATGTCTGAGTCCCCGGGGATGAAACCGGAGGTGATGTCGTCGGGTGCGGTGTCGTAGGTGACTTCCCCCGACGCCCGCTTGCTGTAGCAGACGGGGTCGGCGTGCAGCAGCGGGACCACCAGCGCGGCCAGCCCCAGCCCAGGACAGACCACAGCGGCGGCCAGCCACGGCGCGGTGGTGGTGACCGTTCCGGTACGCAGTGCCAGGTAGGCGGCGAGGTAGACCAGGGCAAGCGGTCCGACCACGAAACTGTGCAGGGAGAACGGAAAGACGGCCTGCACCAAAGCCAGCACCGCAGCGGCGAGCAGCAGCGGCTGTCGACCGTACAGCGACAGCAGCGCCAGCAGCGCCGGCAGGGCGTAGACCGCACCGACCGTCAGTGCATCCAACCCGGTGTGCAGCGGTCCACGGGACGCCAGACCGAACCCGACCAGGATCGCCACCGTGGTCAGCTGGGTCAGGCCGGCGACGATGACCGCCGTCCGGGCGTGCGCCGCCAGTTCTGGTCGTGCCGTCGCTCGCCTCATGGCCGTGCCACTACGTCCCCATGACAGGCAATCTACTCTGCCGGGTCTTCCCACTGCCCGCCGACGGGCGGGTTGACCCAGGACCCTGCGCTGTCCACGATGTGGGCTCGTGGCGTGGGCGATCCAGGTGCGCAACCTCACCAAACACTACGGTGCGGTGGAGGCCGTGCGCGGCGTGGACCTCACGGTGGCGGAGGGGGAGGTCTTCGCCCTGCTGGGCCCCAACGGGGCGGGCAAGACCACCACCGTCGAGATCCTCGAGGGCCACCGGCGGCGCAGCGCGGGCACGGTGTCGGTGCTGGGCATGGACCCGGATTCGAGCGGGCGCGCCTTCCGCGAGCGCATCGGGATCGTGCTGCAGTCGTCGGGCATCGAGCCCGAACTGGCGGTGGTCGAGGCGCTGCGCATCTACGCCGGGATGTGCGCCCGACCCCGCGACGTCGACGAGGTGCTCTCGCTGGTCGGGCTCGCCGACAAGGCCCACACCCGCGTCAAGCACCTCTCGGGCGGCCGGCAGCGCCGCCTGGACCTTGGGCTGGGGCTGGTCGGCGACCCGGAGCTGATCTTCCTGGAGGAGCCCACGACCGGCTTCGACCCCTCGGCACGGCGCCGCGCCTGGGAGCTGGTCGCCAGCCTGCGGTCGCTGGGGCGCACCATCCTGCTCACCACCCACTACATGACGAGGCCCAGGCGCTGGCCGACCGGGTGGCGGTGATCGTGGCGGGTCGCATCGTCGCCGAGGGCGCGCCCGACGTGCTGACCGACCCGGGACGGACCGCGACCACGATCCGCTTCCTCCTGCCCGCCGACGTCGGGATCGACGACCTCCCGCAGCTGCCCGGCGCCCGGGCCGCCGTCGCCGTCGGCCAGGTGGAGATCTCCACGGTCGAGCCCTCCGCGGTGCTGCACGCGCTGACGTCGTGGGCGCTGCGGCGGGGGCAGGAGCTGGAGGGGCTGACGGCTACCCGCCCCAACCTGGAGGACGTCTACCTGGCGCTGACGGCCCGGCCGGAGAGCGCCGGTGGCTGATCACGTCCCCGCACTGCGGCTGGTCGCACGCCTGGTGCGCTACCACGACCGGATCTTCTGGCGCACCCTGATCGCCGCCTTCTTCACCCTGGTCTTCCCGCTGATGTTCCTGGTGCTGTTCAACCTGCTGTTCGACGACCGCGTCCAGGCAGGGCCGGGTGCCATCAGCGTGGCGCAGTTCTTCGCCCCGTCGCTGGCGGTGTTCGCCGCGGCGACCGCGACCTACACCAACCTGGGGATCGGCACGGCGATCGCCCGTGACCAGGGCGTGCTCAAGCGCATCCGCGGCACCCCCACCCCGCCGTGGGCCTACCTCACCGGACGCGTCTGGTCGGCCGTCTGGGTGGCGCTTCTGGCCACGGTGCTGATGATGGCGGTGGGGGTCGTCGCCTACGACGTCGACGTCGACCTCGAGCGCCTGCCCGCCGCGTTGCTGACCTTCGCCGCCGGCGTGGCCGCGTTCGCGGTGCTGGGGCTGGCGCTGGCGGCGCTGTCGCCGTCGGGTGACGCGGCCCCGGCGATCGCCAACGCGACCCTGCTGCCACTGGCGTTCATCTCCAACGTCTTCATCCCCATCGAGGACCCGTCCCGCTGGCTGGACGTGCTGGCCACGGCCTTTCCGCTGAAGCATTTCGTGGACGCCTTCCAGGCCGCGTTCAACCCGTTCACCACCGACCTGGCGTTCCGCTGGGGCAACCTCGCGGTGATGGCGCTGTGGGGCGTTGTCGGCGCCGCGGTCGCGCTGGCCACCTTCCAGTGGGAGCCGTGCGGCGGCGAGCGCGCCCGGCTGACGCGCCGCCGGGCCGGCGCGGGTCTGGGCGGGTAGCGCTGCGGAGGTCGTCGGTGAAACTGCCTGGGCCGCTCCTTGTGGGCGACAGGCTGCAGGAGTAGGCTCTGCGAACATACGTTCGACCAAGAGATCCCGGCTTCGAAGCGGAGGCATCTGATGGCAGAGGTCAAGCCGATCCCCGATGGCTACCCGCGGGTCACGCCATACCTGTGCATCGACGGCGCCAGCGCCGCGATCGACTTCTACCGCGAGGTGTTCGCCGCCAGCGAGCGGATGCGGATGCCCGCGCCCGCCGGCAAAGTCGGCCATGCCGAACTGCAGCTCGGCGATTCGGTGATCATGCTGTCCGACGAGTTCCCCGAGATGGGTGTGCGCAGCCCGCAGACGGTCGGCGGCACTCCCGTAACGTTGAGCGTCTACGTCGAAGACGTCGACGGCGTCTTCGACCGGGCGATCCAGGCCGGCGCCACGGCCCTGCGCCCGGTGGAGGACCAGTTCTACGGCGACCGGACCGGCCAGTTCGAGGACCCCTTCGGCCATCGCTGGAGCGTGGCCACCCACGTCGAGGACGTACCGCCCGACGAGATGGCGAGGCGCGCAGCCGAGGCCGGCGGGGGCTGACCCGCCGCGCAGCAACCTCACGCGTGCAAGCAAGCGGAGTGTCGACGGGGGACGTCCCGCAGACTGCTTCGCAGAGGCCCGCATGCACGTCCGAGCCATCGACGCGGCGCTGGCCGACCTGCCGGCGGACGCCCGCCGCGCGCTGCAACGCTTCGCCCCCGACGGCTGCGCGCTGGTGGTCACGTCGCTGTTCTCCCAGCTCGAGGCGGTGGCGGGACGGCGGGTGCTGGGCGCACGCCCAGAGGCCTGGCGTCGGCTCGAGGACAAGACCGACGGTGGCCCGACAGGTCGGGGCTCACCTGCGCGCGACGGTGGGCTACCTGGGGTGTTCACCGTCGACGGTGTCATGACCGCCGAGGGATTTCGTCCCACGGAGCTCAACCCGCGCTTCGGCGCGGCGATCGCGCTGATGGCCCGCGCCACCGGCTTGCCGCTGTACCTGCTGCACCTGGCCAGCGTGCACCGGCCCGACCTGGACTGGCGCCAGCCGAGCTGGAGGCGCGCATCCTGGCGACCGGCCGACGCGCACCCCGTGGCAGCCGGGTCGATTGTGCTCAGCTAGCCGGCCATCCCGTGCGCGACCTCGCCACCCTGCGGCTGGTGTGGCGGGACGTCCGCGCTGTTGCGGCCCGACCGGGCGAGCCGCCCGACGTCGTGCTGGAACTGGGCCCGGGGCCCGCCGGGGGCTTCCTGCGCGTCACGCTGCCCAGCCACCCCAGGGCCGCGCCGGCCGCTCCGGCGGTCGCCCGCGCGCTGGCCGCCGCGCGTCAACACTGGCAGCTGCCTGTGCCCGACCTGCAGGCGGCCCCGGACCCACGGGGCGGCCCGGAAGCGCCCCACCCACCGGCTGGCGACACGGGCTCCGTGCCGTGAGCCGTCCTCCGTGCGGTCCCAGACGGGTCGACCAGCGCTTCGTGCGCGGCGCCGTCGCTCAGACCGGCTGCAGCGGCCGGTGGGGCGGTGACGGCAGCGCCACCCGGATGTGTCGCCGCGGCGCACCTGGCCGCCGGTCAGCACGACCGCCATGACACCGGCCTTGCGGACGAGGCGGCCCGTCTGCCGCGGTCGAGGACTGCGCCCATCAGCCCCGGCTGGATGTCGTTGAGCTGCCCGCAGCTGCGCAGCCCGGTGAGCTCGACCGCCACCTGCCCGCCCAGGTGCAGCGTCGCGCCGACCGGCAGGCCGAGCAGGTCGACCCCACTCGGGTGGTGATGTTCTCGCCCATCTGGCCGGCTACCACGCCGAGGCCCGCTGCCCGCCGCTCGTCGTGCAGCTCGACGTGGATGAGATGCACCTGAGGCAGGTTGGGCCGGGTGGGATCACGCCGGACGCGCGAGCGGTCCTTGACCGTGGCGCCCATGTGCGCGTCACCTTCCGCGCCCAGGGCTGGAGTGGCTCGTCCGGCCAGCCTGAAACGGGCCGTAGCCAGGGCTCAGAGCCGAGCTGCGATTCTACTCGCGGACGAGGTCTGCCAGCAGGGCCCGCAGACGGGGGGTCTGCTTGAGCGCCTCACGCGGCTGGGCGATGTCGTCGGCACCGGCAAGCATTGGATGACGACGGAACGCACCGCTGGGGGTGTACGAGCAGAACCGGACCATCACGTAGCGTTCGTGGCTGTCGTCCTGGAACTCCAGGAGCTGCAGCGTGGGTTCGGAGTGCTCCCGGGTCGCCGAGGCCTCCTCGACGATCTGACCGCTGCCCCACGGGTATTTGAACGGCCTTGGGATCTTCCTCGCCACACCTGCAGCGTACATGGCGGCGCGCGCCGCGTGAGATCACCGCAATCCCCGCCGACGGGTCTGCAGCGCGCGCCTGCGCCGTCCGGCTGTGCAGCAGAGTGGCACAGTGGTCGCTGGGAGTCACCTCGAGTGGGCGGCGCCAGGAGGGAGCGAGGCATGGCGCGCTCGCTCGTATGAGACGCGGCGTGGGGTGGCTGCTGCTGCCGCTGGCCTTGTCGGCCCTGGCGGTCCCCCCGCCGGCGGCGGCGACCAGTTGCGAGGCGCAACCCCCTGGGCCACCTTACGAGGCCTTGGCCGAGGCCGCCGCGGGCGTGGTCGGCACGGTCGTGGCCACCGATCCCGAGTCGGGCGCCGCGCCGTCGGGCCGCATGGTGCTGGACGTGGAAGCGTCGCTGGGCGTGGACCTGGGCGCCAGGATCGAGGTCGGGTTCTCGTCCGACGTACCGATTGTGGTACGTGAGCGGGTGGGGCTGCTGCTGACGCGCGACGAGGGCGGCTGGGTCGCCGACAGCTGCCAGCGCTATCCGGCCG
>DASZOD010000211.1:0-3691 GCA_035550935.1 Egibacteraceae bacterium
CCGCCCGGGTGGGCGGGGATCCGACTACGGCGAGCTCGGCGGTGGGGGCACCGGCTGCCAGCCGGGAGGCCGGCGGTCGCCGTCCCCTGAGACGCCGTCGCCGACCAGCGTCCCGACCGCCGCGAGGGCCGGCAGGGGCGCCTCGACCTTGGCGTGGCGCTGGTGGGCGGCGACCACGAGGGCGTGGTAGGCCTCGGCGGCCTGCAGGAACTCGTCGCTGTGGTAGGCGCGTCCGTCGATCAGCGGGCCGGGCATGCCGTCGATGATCGCCTTGACGTCGTCGCCGGTGACGGTCTTGTTGGTCTCCAGGGCGTGGGCCACGGCGAAGACCTCGCGGCGGTTGTCGGCCAGCAGCCGCTCGGTGCGCTCCAGCAGCTCTTTGAGTTTGGTCTCGATGCGCTCGCCCAGGTCGCTCTTGAGGAGCTCGGTCTCCTTGTCGTCGCCGCCGGGCTTGCCGCTGCCACCGGGGATGCCCGCCTGCCGGGTCACCCCGTGAGAGGTGACGGTCGAGCCCATGCCCCAGAAGCCCTCCATCATCGTCGCCACCCGGGTGGCTGACTCCAGGTCACCGGACACCCCCGAGGAGTTGTCGCCCTCGAAGAACGCCCGTTCGCCGGCCAGCGACGCCAGGCTGACCATGATGTCGGCCTCGTACTCGCTGCGCCAGCGGGTGAACTGGTCCTCGGGCGGGATCGAGGCGACCATGCCCAGGTAGGTGCCGCCCTTCTCGATCGTGGCGATGTCGATGGTCAGGTGGTGGCGCACCCGGTAGGCGACCACGGCGTGGCAGGCCTCGTGCACGGCGACGGCGTGGCGCTCGCGCTCGATGTACTCGACGTCCTCGCTGGGCCCCAGCTCCTTGAGCTGCTTGGCCTTGACGACGTCGCGCCAGGTGATCGCGTCGCGGCCGTCGCGGATGGCGTTGATCAGCGCCTCGTTGACGAGGTCCTTGATCGTCGCGCCGGTGGCGTAGGGGGTGATGGTCGCCAGCTTGTCGACGTCCTGGGGAGCCAGGGTGTGGCGCACCTTGGCGAGGTAGCCCAGATAGGTGCGGATGCGCCCGGCCTTGGACGGGTAGCCGACCTTGTAGATGCGGTCGATGCGCCCTGGCCGCAGCAGCGCCTCGTCGAGGGCCTGCGGCAGGTTGGTGGCCATCATCACCATGATCCGGTACTTGGGCGGCGGCTTGGGGCGCATGCCCAGCGCCCGGCGCACGACCCGGTTCCAGAAGCCCCGGGGCTTCTTCAGGCCCGACAGTTCGGTCAGCAGGGCGTTGAGCGTGCCCATCCCGCCGCCGCCCATGCCGCCCATGATGATGCGGTCGCGCACACCGCGGCGCTGGCCGTCGCCGCGGTCCTCGCCCGACGACAGCAGCAGCGCGCTGGTGTGGGGCTCGAGGTAGGCCAGGCCGTTGCAGGAGGCGGCCGCCCACGGCAGGACGTTCATGCCCTGTCCCCCCAGGCCGCCCTGGGCCAGCTGGCCCCGGCTGCCCAGCGAGTCGGCCTCGTCGAAGAACATGATCACGCCGCCGTAGCGCAGCGCCAGCTTGCGGGCCTTGCGGAACAGCGACTTCACCTTGAGGATGCCCACGCCCATGAACATGTTGATGAACGCGCCCGGGTCGACGAAGATGAACGGCCGGCCGGTCTCGCCGGCGACCGCCTCGGCCATGAGGGTCTTGCCGGTGCCGGGCGGCCCCCACAGCAGGATGCCGCCGGGGACGTAGCCACCCTTCTCCTCGATCGACTCGGGGTCCTCGAGGAAGACCATGTTCTCCTTGATCTTGGCCAGGACGTTGTCTTGACCCCACACGTCCGAGAAGCGCGTCTTGATGTCGTCGGGGAAGTAGACCTCGCTGCCGCCGCGCGACAGGAACCAGAACAGCCCGATGAACTGGACGATGACGAAGAAGAACCCGAACGCCAGCTGCAGCACCAGCGGCAGGTAGCCGAAGAAGATCGCCGGCGCCTGCAGCAGCGCGGTCGCCGCCGGCAGGTCGAACAGCGCCGCCAGGACGAGGTCGAGCACGAGCAGGTAGAAGGCGATCTTCAGCGCCCGTCCGACGCGGAAGCGGGTCCAGTCGTTCATGCGCCCGGCGCGGCGCTCGAAGGCGCCGAACACCCGCCGGGACCAGAAGCGGTGGTAGCCGGCCCAGTGCTCGCTGACGAGGTAGTGGGTCTGGCGCACGATCTCGAGCGCCGCCAGCAGCAGCAGCCAGGCGGCCGAGCGGACCGTGGCGTTGACCGCGTCGTTCCAGCCGATGATGGGGTTGGTGCTGACGGTGTTCGACAGCAGCACCGCGAAGCAGATGGCCAGCAGCAGCAGGAGCTTGATCCGATCCCACAGCACCAGCGGCCTGCGGGTGGCCCGCTCGTCGTCGCGCTGGCGCGAGCGGTACTCGGGCGGTGGGGTGGGCCCGGAGTCGTGAGCGGGCCAGGCCAGACCCGGCTTGCCTCCGCCGTTGGTGCTCATGGTCGCTGCTCCTTGATCGTCCACGACGAGACCACCGCGTCGATGAGGTCCCGGTGGCGCTCGTAGCAGTCGACGCCACAGCCGATGGCCAGCACGTAGGCGGTGCGGACGGTGGCGTCGACGAGCGCGGTCTGATCGTAGGTGTACGAGCCCCCGTCGCGGGTGGACAGCAGGTACACGCCGCGGTGGCCGTGGGTGCCGTCGGGCAGTTCGATCTCCTCTTGGCGAAGCGGCCTGAAGTCCTGGGAGCTCTCGGCGAGGTCATCCAGGGGGATGATCTCGTTGCGCAGGCTCGCCAGGGAGAACCGGTCGCGTTCGTCGGGCTCGAGCAGGCGGGCCTGCGCCAACCCGGCCGGGTGGGTGCTGTCCTCGTCGAGGAAGTGCTCCAGGGACGGCTTGGGAGCGGCGTCGAACACCACCAGCCACACCGAGTCCCGCCCGTCGGACCCGAACGCCCGACGGGGCGGACTGCCCTCGCGCCCGGAGAGATCGTCCTCGTCCATGACCGTCCATTGCGCGGGCAGTTTGAAGAACACCCCCAGGTCCGGGTTCGACACGTACTGGAAGCCCGAGCCGGCGCAGCCGACGAGCACGGCGCCGACGAGCCCGGCCAGCCCGTAGCGCACCACCCCGCCCGAGCGGCGACGCCGCTGGTGGGCCCGTGCCTGACCGTCGCTCACCGCGTGCCTATCGTGACGCGCATCGGCGCCGCCCGCCCAGCGGGCCCCGGTGTGACGCCTTCTCGCGATGGTAGCCCGGCCGGTAGGTCGCTGGAGCGCCGTCAGTACCAGGCCATCGGGTCGTGGGGCACCCCGTCGATGCGCACCTCGAAGTGCAGGTGAGGCCCGGTCGAGTAGCCCGTGGACCCCACCAGCCCGATGAGGTCGCCCTGGGACACGACCTCGCCAGCGGCGACCAGGATCTCGGACTGGTGCGCGTACAAGGTCGACAGGCCGCCGCCGTGGTCGATGAGGACGACGTTGCCGTAGCCGCCGTAGGGTGCGGCGTGCACGACCTGCCCGTCGGCGGCGGCCAGGATCGGCTGGCCCGACGGGGCGCCGATGTCGATGCCCTCGTGCATCCGCTCGACGCCGAGGATGGGATGGCGGCGGGGGCCGAAGGTGGAGGTCAACGGTCCGTCGGTGGGCCACACCAGTTCGCCGCTGCCGGGAGCCCCGGCCGTGAAGCGGTAGGCCCGCAGCTGCGCGCGCAGCTGCGC
>DASZOD010000212.1:0-3813 GCA_035550935.1 Egibacteraceae bacterium
CAGCCGCAGGCCCAGCGGCTCGGGCCGGGGGTCGGCGGGGATGCGCCGGGCGGCGCCGGGGTTGCGGTCGACGGGGCGTCCTGGGAAGCCCGAGCCCCGGTAGCGCGCCCTCACCGTTCGGCCCGGGCCTGCCGACAGACCGCGACCGTGCGCTGGGCGACGGTGACCACCGAGCCCACCGCCAGCAGCCACAGTCCGGGGGCCAGCAGGTCGAAGTGGATCGCGGGCAGGACGACGAGCAGCCGCTCGGGTCGCTCGGCCAGGCCCACGGTGGCCCGCCAGCCCAGCGACTCGGCCTTGGCACGCACGTAGGAGGTGATGAGCGCGCCGCTCAGGGCCACGACCGCGAGGGTGAACAGCAGCGGGTCGTCGCGTACCAGCCAGGCGACCGCGCCGAAGATCGCCGCGTCGCCCACGCGGTCGGCGGCGCTGTCGAAGAAGGCGCCCAGCCGGCTCTCCTCGCCGCGCAGGCGGGCCACGGTGCCGTCCAGGGCGTCGGTGAGCACCCCGAAGGTGATGACCCAGGCGCCGGCCCGAGGCGCGCCGGCCAGCACCACCCCGACCCCGGCGAGGGTGAAGGCCAGCCCCGCGAAGGTGACCCGGTTGGCGCTGACGCCCAGGCGCACCAGGCTGCTGGCGACCGGGATGACCACCCGGTCGGTGAGCGCGCGGGCGTGGGCGTTGAGGGTCACCGGAAGACGGCTAGCTTTCCGCGAACACGGGACGCAGGCGGTCGTAGGTCTCCTCCAGCAGCTCGGGCAGCACCCGGGTGTGGCCGATGACCGGCATGAAGTTCGTGTCCCCGGCCCAGCGTGGCACGACGTGCTGGTGGATGTGGTCGGCGATGCCCGCCCCCGCCAGCGCGCCGACGTTGATGCCCAGGTTGAACGCCTCCGGGTGGCTGGAGCGCCGCAGGGCGCGAACGGCGCGCTGGGACAGCCGGCCGAGCTCGCCGAGCTCGTCGGCGCTGAGCTCCTCGAACCCGGCGACGTGGCGGAAGGGGACCACCATGAGGTGACCGGGATTGTACGGGTAGGCGTTGAGGATGACGTAGATCAGCTCGCCGCGGTACAGGATCAGCGAGTCGCGGTCGTGCTCGGCGCCACGCCCGGGCTTGTCGCAGAACACACACCCGGTGGCCTGGCGCCGGGGGTCGCGGATGTAGGCCATGCGCCACGGCGACCACAGCCGCTGGACGGCGTCCGGCTGCTGCTGGTCCTCGCCCTTGGCGCCCACGCCCACCACGACGGCCGTCAGCCGGCCCGGCGGTTCGCGACCTCCGCCAGCGCCTCCTCGACGAACTCGTCCAGCGGGACATCTTTGCGCTGTCGCCCCGAACGGTGACGCACCGCCACGGTGGCCGCTTCGACCTCGGCGTCGCCGACGATCAGCTGGTAGGGCACCTTCGCCAGCTGGTGACGGCGGATCTTGGCGCCCATGGTGTCGGCGGAGTCGTCCAGCCGGGCCCGCAGGCCCTGGGCGGTCAGCGCGGCGGCGACGTGGGCGCCGTAGGTGTGGTGGCGGTCGGCGATCGGCACCACCACCGCCTGCAGCGGCGCCAGCCAGGCGGGGAACGCGCCCGCGTGGTGCTCCAGCAGGATGGCGAAGAAGCGGTCCAGCGAGCCGAACAGCGCCCGGTGCACCATGAACGGGCGGTGCTCGGCGCCGTCGGGGCCGGTGTAGGCCAGGGCGAAGCGCTCGGGCAGGTTAAAGTCGACCTGGATGGTCGTCAGCTGCCAGGCCCGTCCGATCGCGTCGGTGATGTGGAAGTCGATCTTGGGTCCGTAGAAGGTGCCTTCGCCCTCGTCGACGACGTAGTCCAGGCCGGCGGCGTCGAGCGCCCGGCGCAGGGCGTCCTCGGCGTGCGCCCAGCCCTCGTCGGTGCCCACGGTGGCGGCCTTGTCGGGACGGGTCGACAGCGCCACCCGCGACGGCCCCTGGACGAAGCCGAAGTCGCGGTACACGTCGAGGGTGAAGTCGATGATCCTGCCGGCCTCGGCGACGACCTGGTCCTCGGTGCAGAAGATGTGGCTGTCGTCCTGGGTGAAGCCGCGCGCGCGCAGCATCCCGTGCACGGTGCCCGAGCGCTCGTAGCGGTAGACGGTGCCCAGCTCGAACAGCCGCAGCGGCAGCTCCCGGTACGAGCGGGTCTTGGAGCGGTAGATGAGCACGTGGAAGGGGCAGTTCATCGGCTTGGGGTAGTAGACGTCGCCGCCGTCCAGCTCCATCGGCGGGTACATGCTGTCGGCGTAGAAGTCCAGGTGGCCGGAGGTCTGCCACAGCACCGAGCGGCCGATGTGCGGCGTGTACACGGGCTGGTAGCCGCGGGCCAGGTGCTGGGCGCGCGAGTAGTCCTCCATCTGCATGCGCACGATCGCGCCGTCGGGGTGGAACAGCGTCAGGCCCTGCCCCAGCTCCTCGGGCGACGACAGCAGGTCAAGTTCCCGCCCCAGCCTGCGGTGGTCGCGCTTGCGGGCCTCCTCCAGACGCGCCAGATGCTCGGCGAGGGCCTTGCGTGACTCCCAGGCGGTGCCGTAGATGCGCTGCAGCATCGGCCGGCGCTCGTCGCCCCGCCAGTACGCGCCGGCGACGCGCTGCAGCGCGAACGCCGGCACCCACCTGGTGGTGGGGATGTGCGGGCCGCGGCACAGGTCCGGCCAGGCGGTCCCGTCGGGGCGGACGTTCTCGTACACGCTGGCGACGGCGCCGCCGGCACCCTCGCCCTCGTCCAGTCCCTCGATGATCTCGCGCTTGTAGGGCTGGTCGGCGAACAGCCGCAGCGCCTCGTCGCGGGGCAGCTCCCGGCGGCGGAAGGGCTGGTCCTCGCCGATGACCTCGCGCATCCGCGCGCTGATGCGCTCCAGGTCGTCGGGGGTGAACGGCTCGGCCACCTCGAAGTCGTAGTAGAAGCCGTCGGCGATGGGCGGGCCGATGGCGAACTTGGCGTCCGGGTACAGGTCGGTGACGGCCTGGGCCATGATGTGGGCCACGGAGTGGCGCAGGATGGCCCGGCCCTCCTCGGAGGCGGCCGGCACCGGCTCGACGGTGGCGCCGTCGGTCACCGCTGCGGCCAGGTCGCGCGGCTGCCCGTCGACCCGGGCGGCCACCACCTGTCCTGCCGTCAGGCCCAGCGCCTCCAGCGCCTGCCGGGCGCTGGCCCCGCTGGCCAGCGTGGCGCTGGCCCCGTCGGGTCCCTTGACGGTGATCTGCTGGTCAGACACTGCGGGCTCCTGGAAACCGGCCCTGCTGGGCCGTCACCGCAGGATAGCGGCGCCGGCTCGCGGGCGGCCGGCAGCGGCGACCTGCCTGGCCGTCCGGTCACGCGTCACAGTTGCTCGAGTATCCGGGCCTCATCCTCGCCCAGTCGCTCCCGGAGACGCCTGAGTGCGAGTTTGGCGTTGACAGCGGCGGCGATCTGCGCTTCCTGGCCGCCAGGTTCTGGGACGGGCTCTCCCAGCTCTCCGGCGAACCACTCGGCGACGTCGGGCCACCACCACATCTGGTTGCGCTGGTGGGCCCGTGCCGCCGGCGGGGGGAACGTGCCGGGACCGCGTTCGCCGGAGACCAGCAGGCGGATGCTTTCGTGGGTACGTCCGGTGCGTCTGGCGATGTCAGCGATGGTCACCAGCTCTTCGGCCTCGACCTGCACGACGCGGGCGCCGGGAACGGCCTGCTCGATCTGGTGAACCGCCGAGACCAGGGCGTCCGCATACGAGTCGGCCTCCCGGTCGAACCCGGCGTGCTGAACACCGCCGGAGACGCCGAAGGTGGCGTCGTCACAGCCGACCTGGTACAGGGCATCGAGGTTGGCCT
>DASZOD010000213.1:0-4257 GCA_035550935.1 Egibacteraceae bacterium
GGGCGCCCTCCCGGCTAGCCCCGAGCCCAGCGTTCCAGCAGGTGCAGGGCCGCACGAAGGGCGAGCACGTAGCCGTACGGCCCGGCGCCGGTGATCGTGACGTGCACCACCGGGCTGATGACGCTGTGGCGGCGGAAGGACTCGCGGGCGGGCGTCTGGGACAGGTGCACCTCGACCTTGGGCAGGTCCAGCAGCTCGAGCGCGTCGCGCAACGCGTAGCTGTAGTGGGTCAGCGCGCCGGGGTTGATGACGACCGCGGCGGTGCCGTCAATGCGCGCGGCGTGCAGCCGGGCGACGAGCGCCCCCTCGGACTCGCTCGTGAACGTCTCCAGGTCCGGGTGCTCGGCGCGGACGGCCGTCTCGATGTCGGGCAGCGTCGCGCTGCCGTACACGGCCGGGTCGCGGCTGCCCAGCTGCGACAGGTTCGGCCCGTTGACCAGCAGGATCCTCACGGCCCGCACACGGTCACGTCGGCGGGCAGGCTGGCCAGGAACTCGTCTATCCGCTGCATCGCCTGCGGTCCCGCCTGAGCGGGTTCGACCAGGGTCTCGGCATAGGCGGAGGCGGGCACCAGCGGTGAGTCGCCGCGTTCCAAGGCCCTCGCCAGCGCCCGCGCGGCGGCGACGTGGTGCGCATCCTGAGCGTTGAGGACCGCGATGACGATGTTGGCGTCGAGAACGATCAGTCCCATTCGCCGCGCAGCCTGTCGGGGAAGCCGTCTTGGTAGACGCCCGTCAGCGACCCGGCGAACTCCTCGATAGGGTCTCGCACCCGGCTGAAGATGGTCCTGCCGGGTCCGTCGGCCTCGACGCGCAGTACCTCCCCGCTGTGGATTCCGGCCTTCTGCAGCACATCGATCGGCAGCGTGATCTGGTTCTTTGGGCGCACCCGAGTGAAGCCCTTGCGTCGCTTCTTTACTGCATCGACCATGGGTAAATAAAGTACGTCCTCACGACAGCGAGCGCAGCACCTCGTCGACGACGCGGCGCTCGGCGCGCTCCACGACCACGGCGCTGCCGGGGCGCCGACACAGCACGAAGCGCACGCCCCCGGTCTGATCCCCGCCGCCCGGCAGCGCCTTCGGCGCCGCCCTGCCCCGGGCCTTCTTGTCCCGGCCCAGCACGGCCCACACCGCGGCCGGGTCCAGCCGCAGCCCGCCGGTGGGCAGGCCCAGCCCGGCCAGCAGCCCGACGGTGCGCTCGTCCAGTCCGGGGTCGCTGACCCCGAGCCGCTCGCCCAGCCGGGCCGCGAAGACCATGCCCAGCGCGACCGCCTCGCCGTGGCGGTAGGTGGCGTAGCCGGTGAGCGTCTCGATGGCGTGCCCGAGCGTGTGGCCGTAGTTCAGCAGCGCCCGCTGGCCGGCTTCCCGCTCGTCGGCGGCGACGATCGCCGCCTTGACCGCCACCCCGCGGGCCACGGCGGCGGCGAGCAGGTCGGGGTCGCCGGCGACCGCGGCGGCGGGCTCGGCCTCGAGCAGGTCCAGCACGGTCGGGTCGGCGATGAAGCCGTACTTGGCGAGCTCACCCAGGCCCGAGCGGCGTTCCCGCACCGGCAGCGTCGCCAGCGTGGCGGTGTCGGCGACGACCGCGAGCGGCTGGTGGAAGGCGCCCACCAGGTTCTTGCCCTCGGGCAGGTTCACGCCGGTCTTGCCGCCGATCGCGGCATCGGCCTGCGCCAGCAGCGTCGTGGGCAGCTGCAGGACCGCCACCCCGCGGTTCCAGGTCGCCGCGGCGAAGCCGGCCAGGTCGCCGACCGTACCGCCACCCAGGGCAACCACGAGGTCGTCGCGGTTGATGGGGATCGCCGCGAAGCGGTGGTACAGGCTCTCCAGGGTCGCCAGGCTCTTCGCGTCCTCCCCGTCGGGCACCGCCAACGGGTGCACCTGCAGGCCCAGCCGGCCCAGCGCCGCGACCGCCCGCGCCCCGTACAGCGCGGTCACCGGGCCGCTGCTGACCACGGCGGCACGCGCCGCGTGGGCGGGCGGTCGGACGTGCTCGGCGAGCCGCTCCAGCAGCCCGGCTCCGACCACGACGTCGTAGGAGGCCCCGGGCACGGGCACCCGGACGCGGGCGGGGGTCGGCTGGTCCGTCACCGCTCCAGCTCCTCGCGGGACAGCACCCCGCGGCGGCTGCGGGCCCAGGCCAGCACCTCGGCGGCAACCTGCTTGGGACTGCGCGCGGTCGTGTCGACGGTGTGGGCGGCGCAGCGGCGGTAGGCGGCGTTGCGGGCCACCCGCAGTTCGGCCAGGCGTGCCACCGGGTCCGCCGCGCCGTCGAGCAGCGGGCGGGTCTTGCCCTGCTCGCCGGCGAGGCGCTCGGCCAGCGTGGCCGGCTCGGCGTCGAGCAGGACCAGGTCGCCGGTGGCCCGCAGGTGGGTGACGTTGCTCGGGTCCAGGACCGCTCCCCCACCGACGGCGACGACCTGTCCACGCAGCGCCGACACCCGGCGGACCGCTTCGGCCTCCAGACGTCGGAAGCCCCGCTCCCCAACCTGGGCGAACAGCTCGGCGACGCTCTGGCCGGCCTCGGCCTCGACCATGGCGTCGGTGTCGGCGAAGGATCGCCCGAGGTCCTCGGCCAGGATCTGGCCCACCGCGCTCTTGCCCGTCCCCATCAGCCCGATCAGCACGATGTTGCGCCCGGGACTGAGCACGCTCACGGTCGGCGCAGCGCGTCTCGGTACGCGGCCAGGTTGCGGGTCACCTCGGCCAGGCTGTCGCCGCCGGTCTTCTCCAGCAGGGCGTCGGCCAGGACCAGGGCGACGACCGCCTCGGCGACGACGCCGGCACGGGGCACCGCGCAGGTGTCGGAGCGCTGCTGGATGGCCTCGGCGGGCCGGCCGCTGCGGACGTCGACGGTGCGCAGCGGACGGGTCAGGCTCGACAGCGGCTTCATCGCCGCCTGCAGCCGCAGCACCTCGCCGGTGGTCATCCCCCCCTCCAGGCCGCCGGCGCGACCGCTCAGCCGGCGGTAGCCGTCCTCGCCGGGGACGATCTCGTCGTGGGCCTTGGAGCCGGGGACCTCGGCGCTGCCGAAACCGTCGCCCACCCCCACGCCCTTGATCGCCTGGATGCTCGCCAGCGCCGCCGACAGGCGGGCGTCGAGCTTGCGGTCCCAGTGCACGTGGCTGCCCAGACCGGGCGGCAGGCCGTAGGCCAGGACCTCGACGACGCCGCCGAGGGTGTCGCGCTCGCCCCGGGCCCGGTCGATGCGCTCGACCATGCGCGCGGACGCGTCGGGATCCAGGCAGCGCACCGGGTCGGCGTCGACCGCGTCGGCGTCGGTGGGTCCAGGCAGCGGCGCGTCGCCGGCGACGGCGATCTCGCCGATGCGCACCACGTGGGACACCACCGCCGCGCCGACCTGCGCCAGCAGCATGCGGGCCAAGGCGCCCAGGGCCACCCGGGCGGCGGTCTCCCGCGCGCTGGCCCGCTCCAGGACGTTGCGGGCGTCGTCGAAGCCGTACTTCTGCATCCCCACCAGGTCGGCGTGGCCCGGGCGGGGCCGGGTCAGCGCCGCGCCCCGGCCGGTGTCGGCCACGGCCTGCGGGTCGGCGGGCGCTTCGACGCTCATGACCTCGGTCCACTTCGGCCACTCGGTGTTGTGGATGACGACCGCCACCGGCGACCCGATCGTGAGGCCGTGGCGGACCCCGCCGAGGACCTCCAGGCGGTCCTGCTCGAAGCGCATGCGCGGCGACCGGCCGTGGCCGTGGCGGCGGCGTTCGAGCTGGCGGGCGACCTCTGCCACGTCCACCGGGACGCCGGCCGGCAGCCCTTCGAGGATGCCCACCAGCGCCGGGCCGTGGGACTCTCCCGCGGTGAGGTAGCGAAGGGCCATGGCGAGCAAACGCTACCAGCGCCGGCGGCGGTCACCGGCACCCGCCCCGGGGGGTGTTACTTGCGGATCTGCTCGCCCTTGCAGAGGGTGAAGCGGCTGTCGCCGAACAGGAAGGTGCCGCACTGCCCGGAGATGTCGAGCACCTTGAGCCGGTCCGCGAACACCTGGCCCTCGCCGACCTCGTAGCCGGTCCCGTTGACGTTGACGAGCACCTTCTCGGTCCCGTCCTCGGTGAACACGTCGACAAGCTCGATGCGCGTCGCGCCGACGGTGGCGCCCGGCGGCGCGGCGGTGCCCGGCGCGGGGCTGACCCCGGGGGTCGCCCCTGGCGCGGGCGTGGCCCCCGGGGCGCCCGGTGCGGGTGTGGCGCCCGGCGTCGCGCCCGCCGCCTCGGCGGCCACCAGCTGCTGGAAGGGGT
>DASZOD010000214.1:0-2218 GCA_035550935.1 Egibacteraceae bacterium
CCGCCCGCAGGGTCGAGCCGGTCGATCTCGGCGGCCACGCTGGCGGGCAGCGCCCCGCAGCCGGGCACGAGCAGCACCGGGCCGCCGCCGAGCACCCCGGCTGCCAGCGCGTCGGCGAACACGTCCGCCCGGGCCAGGAACGCCCGCTCGGCCCCGTCGGGGAAAGCGAACCGGGAGATGGCCACCGCTGTGTCGATACGGGACGTCCCTGCCAGCCGTGCGGCCTCGACCGCTTCCGCCGGCGTGGGTCCTGGGGCCACCAGCGGCGTCAGGGTGCACGCGGTCAGCGCCGCCGCCAACCTCCGCCAGCCCGCCGACCTCTGGCGTCTCAGACGGCACCGACTCGTTGCCCCCATCGCGCTGTAGACCTCCTGTCCCGACGCTGCCAGAACCGCCGACGCACCCTACGCCACGAAAACGACGACCCTGCTGGGATATCCACAAGCCCTGCCGGCCGAGGCGCACACCACCCCGCGTGCCCGCCAGGCGTTCAAGGGGCGGGTCAGGAGCGCCGCGAGCAGGTCGTGGAGTGACAGGCCCGACGCCGGCTCAGCGCTGGAGCCGCCCTGACGAGGTCGGCTGCACGTTCAGCGGGCAGGGCCGCGAACGGGTTCTCGATCACCAGCACGGCGATCCACCGACCGGCCTGCAGGTCCTCGGATTCCAGCCGCCGCGCCCCGCCCGACGGGCGGCCTCGATGATCAACGCGTCCCCGAACGACAGCTGGTGATGCTCCTCCAGCGCGGAGGCGGCCAGGATCAGCGCGGCGTCGACCTGCACCACCGGCCACGCCGTGTACGCGTCGACGACCTCACGCGCCTCGCGTCACGACGCCAGCGCCGCCCCCCGTGCGACGATGCCCGGCCGAGGGCATACCGGGCGCGCTGCCAGGCCTGCTGGTAGCGCTTTTCGTCTTCCACCAGCCGCTCGAGTTCTCTGGCCACCAGCGTGCTCACCGATTTCCCCTGCTTCGCGGCGAGCACCTTGGCCAGGCGGATCACGACCTCATCGAGCTGCACCGTCAAGTTGCGCTTGGTCATCTCATCCGAAGTAGCGCGCGCCTACCTGGCGCCGACCGCCTCGCGGATGCGCTCGGCCAGGGCGTCCGCGCCGTGCTCGCCCAGCGTGATCGTGATGTGGTTGGTGTCGGCAATGACGTCGTCGGTCAGCTGGGGCACGACGTCGCGGTAGGAGGCGACGAGCTCGTCGGACAGCAGCGGCTCGGGCTGGTTCATCAGCCCGCGCGGCGCGCGCAGAAGCAGCAGCGGGCACTTCACGCTGCCCAGCGACGTGCGCAGCCGCTCGTTGGTCACCAGGTCCCGGCCGTCGGCGCGGACCGCCTCCTCGGACACCCGCGAGCGTAGCCGGGGCTCGTCGCCTCCCAGGTCGTAGTCCACGTAGGACTCGACGTAGCGGTTCCAGGCCCCCGGCTCGGCGAACGCCGGATGGTCGCGCCAGTAGTCGTGGTAGGCCTGGCGCGAGGGGAACGTGCGCGTCAGACGTTCCAGGGAAGGGCCCAGGATCGCCGCGAGCATGTGGTCGGGGTCGGCGCCCTGAGGGAACCGCAGCGGCAGGCCGCCGTCGATGTACACCAGGCGCTCGACGCGGTCGGGGAAGTCCACCGCCAGCTGGGCGACGACGTAGGCGCCCATAGAGTGGCCCACCGCCGTCGCCCGGCGCGCGCCGACGTGGTCGAGCACGGCGACGAGGTCGCGGGCGTGTGCGGCCATGCCGTAGGGCCCTGGCAGTCCGGCGCTGCCGCCCCGGCCGCGCAGGTCCACGGCCAGCATGGTCACGTCACCGGCCAGGCGCTCGCCCAGGGCGCGGAAGGACTCCGCGGACGCGGTGATGCCGTGGGCCGCCAGCACCAGCGGGCCGCGTCGCCCCCAGCGATGCACCCGCAGCATGCCGCCCACGACGGGAACGTCCACACGTTGTGCGTCCCGACCGATCATCGCCGTGTCCCTTCCGTTGGTCCGTTGCGCGCCAGCCCGCTCGTGCAGCGCGTGCCCGGTCATGCGCGCCAGGGGCCAGGTCGGCACCCGGGCTGCGAGGCGTACGTCAGCTGCTCGCGCAGCAGCGTCGCGAAGCGCTGCGGCAGCTGGGTGAACGCGAAGTGGCCGGCCTCGTCGAGGACCTGCTCACGGTAGCTGCCGCCGGCGGCCTCGTAAGCCGTCAGGAGCCCTCGGGGCTGGGCGTCCATGGGCTGGGGCGGGTG
>DASZOD010000215.1:0-3309 GCA_035550935.1 Egibacteraceae bacterium
GGTCTACATCGAACGCGCCAACGCGAACATCCCCGCGATGCAGCAGCAGCTGTACTACCCCCGTGACCCGGACTGGTCGGAGTCCGACGCCTTCACCGTGATCTACACGCCCAACCTGCCCGCCGAGGGCTACCCCGACGAGCGGCTCATCGCCATCGACCTCGAGCACTGGGTCACGCGGGTGTTCAACGCCGACTACTTCGGCGAGTCGAAGATGGGCGGCCTGCGGATGTGGAACGAGTGGGCGTACCGCCGCGGGGGCCTGGCCATGCACGCCGGCGCGAAGGTCATCCCCACCGCCGACGGCGACAAGGTGGCGCTGATCGTCGGGCTGTCGGGGACCGGAAAGACGACGACCACCTTCACCCGCCAGAACAACTCGCTGCCCGTCCAAGACGACTTCGTGGCGCTGGTGCCCGGCGGGGAGGTGTACTCGACCGAGGACGGCTGCTTCGCCAAGACCTACAGCCTCGATCCCCGCTACGAGCCCACCATCTACGGCGCGCTGACCCGGCCCGACAGCTGGCTGGAGAACGTCGCCGTGGACGAGCGCGGCAGGGTGAACTTCTACGACGGCTCCTACACCGCCAACGGGCGCGGCACCTTCGAGCTGTCGGCCATCCCCCACCACGACCCGCGCAAGCTGGGCAGGGCCGACTTCCTGCTGATCCTCAACCGCCAGGAGCCCATCGTGCCGGCGGTGGCGAAGATGGCCTCGCGAGATCAGGCGGTCGCCTACTTCATGCTCGGCGAGACGAAGGGGACCTCGGCCGGCGGCGCCGACGAGGCCGGCAGGTCGCTTCGGGTTCCCGGCACCAACCCGTTCTTCCTGCAGTTCGACCACATGCAGGGCAACCGCCTGGCCGAGCTCATCGACTCCATGGACTACGACTTCCAGGTGTATCTGATGTCCACCGGCCGGGTGGGAGGCGGCGAGCACGTCGCGGGCTCCAAGAAGGTGCAGATCCCGCACTCCTCGGCGGTCGTCAAGGCCATCGCCGAGGACACGATCTCGTGGACGCAAGACCCCGACTTCGGCTACCTCGCCGCCACCGAGGTGCCCGACTTCGACGACCCCGAGCTGCTGCAGCCCCGTCGCCTGTACGCACGCCAGGGCCGCCTCGACGAGTACCAGCGGTTGGTCGCAGACCTCAAGGCCGAACGGGTGGCGTACATGCGGCGCCACAGCGGCCTGGACCCGCGCATCGTCGACGTCCTGGCCTGAGGGCGCCCGGCGCGCTAGCGGGTCAGCGCCGCCAGGTCGTCCAGCGCGGGCCCCACCGGTCCGAACGGGTGCAGCAGGGCGGACCGGCCCTCGCCGTAGCCCAGCCCGTCCAGGTAGGCGCGCAGGCCGTCGGACAGGGGACGGGCACCCAGCAGGATCGGGGCGTCCAGGCGCGCGGCCAGCGGCGCGGCGGCCAGCGCCCACGTCCACGCGTCCTGGCCGTCGGCGGGGACCACCGTCCACGCCGGTGCCGACGCCGCATCCCTGCGGCCCCACAGGTCGCGGGCGACCGCCGCCGCCGTGTCCTGGCGGGTGAGGCCGTCCACCCGCTCGGCGCCGGCCCGCTGGACCACCCCGTCGCTGACGACGTCGGCCCCGCCCAGGACGGCCACACGCCGGGGAGCGACCGCCGACAGGGCCTCGGCGGTGGCGCCGGGCAGCTCGTCGACGTAGGTGAGCAGCACCGGGCTGCCGGTGCGGGCCCCGAAGCCTCCGCCGGCGGCGGCGTCGGGCCAGTTGCCGGCGGTGGCCAGCAGGGCGGTGTCGGGGCGGCCGTCGCGGTCGGCGATCGCCCGGGCCACGGCCGCGGCGGTGTCGACCCGGTCGCCGCCCCAGACGCGGCGGACCCGCCAGCCAGCGGCGGCCAGCTCCGCTTCGACGTCGCTGTCCACGGCGGCGTTCCCCCCCACGATCCACACCGTCGCGTCGGCGGGCAGGAACTGTTCCAGCGCCAGTCGGACGGGGGGGTACAGCACGCCGCCCGGGGGGGTCAACAGGATCGGCCCCAGCGAGCCGGCCAGCGGTCCGGCGGCGAGCGCGTCGGGGAACAGGTCGTCGCGCACGATGACGGCCCGCTGGGCGCCCCCGCCGGCGAACAGGGCCCGCGCGAGGTCGACGGTGGCCTGCACGGCGCCGCTGATCCTGGCCGGAGCGCCGCCGGTGAAGTGCTGGGTGGCGTACACGGCGTCGCCGCCGCGAGCGACGCCGACGCCGACGTCGGTGAAGCGCCCGTCCAGCAGGATCGAGCGGTGCCCAGCCGAGGCCATGAAGCCCGCGTGCAGCGCCGCGGCGGCGTCGGCCTCGCTCGTGCGCCCGACGTTCTCGGCCCAGGTGGTCACCCCGGCCGGGTTCGCCGCCGCGGCGTCCGGGTCGTGGGCCAGCGAGCCCGAGGCCGCCATCCGCGCCGACCAGGCGCGTGCCGGGGCGACGAGGCGCACGTCGATGCGCAGACCCGGCAGCCCCACACGGGCCCGGTCGGCATTGACCAGGTCGGTCAGGCGCGTCTCGATGAGGGTCGTGGCACTGGTGTCGGCGGCGCCAGCGGGCAGCGCCGGCAGGGTCGCCAGCGCGGCGGCTGCGCTGAGCGGCAACAGCAGGCGGTGGGACAGGCAGCGGCGCAGGGCAAAGCTGACGGACGTCACGATGGCCCCCCTGACGTGGTCGTCTCGTCACAGCAGCAACCCGACCCGGTCTAAGGCGCCACGTCGAGGCTGGCGCGCGACCGGGCCGTCGCGCAAAACGCGCGTGATCCTAGAGGGGCCGCCCTGCGGCGTCTAGCTCACGCGGTGTCGACCTGACGGGACTCACAGGTGGGCGCTGGCCACGACCGGACCGGACGGGTTCGGGCTGCCGGCTCGTGGCTCGATGGTGATGGCCACGGTCTCGGCGCCGCGGACGGTGACCGCGGCGACCTCCACGGTCCCGGTCCCGTCGGCCCGCAGCAGCCCCGCCGGCCGTGGGGCTCCATCGTGGAACAGCCACAGCTGGTAGCTGCGCGACGCGGGCAAGGGGTCCAGGCCGTCTGCGGCCAGCACCCCTCTGTCGAGCTGGTCGGACCACAGGAAGCGCACGGCGCCGTCGGCGCCCTCCAGGGCCACGGACCGCAGGTCGGGAGCGGCGACGAGGGTGCCCAGGGCGCCGGTCCGGTCGGGCCGGGCCAGCTGGGCCTCCAGCTCGGTCACCTGATCGGCGAGGCGGGCGGCGTGGGCGCCCACCAGCGCCAGGGCCAGCGCGAGCGCCGCGGCGACCGCCGCCAGCGCGCGCTGCAGCCCCCGGCGGCGGCCCGGGTGGACGCCGGGGGCTGC
>DASZOD010000216.1:0-6158 GCA_035550935.1 Egibacteraceae bacterium
GGCGGCGGCCTGCTTGCCCGCGGCCGACGCCGCGGCCTTCTTGGCCCCTGGACTCTTCTTCGCTGCCTTGCCGGCGGCCTTCTTGGCGGCGGGCTGCGCGCGCTGCGCCTCGAGCCGGGCGATCCTTGCCTGGAGCCGCTCGACATCGCGCTGACGCGCCAGCCCCAGACGGTCCACTGCTCGTTCGGTCTCGGCCTTGACCAGGTTGGCCATGGCCTTGCGGTTGCGCTCCGAGCGCTTCAGCAGTTCATCCACCGCCGCTTCCATCCGGTCGGCGGCCACCTCGCCCTGCCTGATCAGCGCCCTGATCGCCGACTCGGCACGCTGCTGGGTCACCTGGGTGACGCCGCTGGCGAGGTCGAGGTAACGCTGCCAGGCCGAGGTGAAGTTCATGTCGGTCCTCCGCAATGGGCTCCACGCCGGGCGTGCCGTCAGCATAGACGGTGGAGGCCCCGCCGCCTCGCAGGGGCCACCGCCGCCAACACGCGGAGAGGGTTGTTCCCTGTCCGCGGGCGACAGCTCTGGCATACTTGCAACTTCATGGTGATCCCGGTCGGTGACCGCAACCCGACCCGGCGCACACCCTGGGTGAACTGGCTGCTGGTGGCGCTCAACGTCGGCGTCTTCGTCTTCCTGGAGCCCTGGTGGGCCGACACGTGCACGCAGCAACGCTTCTTCCTGCAGTGGGCGGCGGTGCCTGCCGAGATCGTCCAGGGCTCGCCGCTGGAAGCGGGCCAGGTACAGGCCACCACACCGCCCGCCTGCGCGATCGGCCCCATGGCCGGCAAGGACGTCTACGCAGCGATCGTCTACAGCATGTTCCTGCACGCCGGCTGGGTCCATCTGTTGGGAAACATGCTCTACCTGTGGATCTTCGGCAACAACGTCGAGGACCGCTACGGGCACCTGGGGTACCTGGGCTTCTACCTCGCCTCAGGCGCGGCGGCGACGGTCGCGTTCACCCTGCCCAACCTGCAGAGCACGACGACGCTCGTCGGTGCATCGGGGGCGATCGCCGGCGTGCTGGGCGCCTACTTGGTGCTGTTCCCCGCCGCGCAGGTCACCGTCCTCGTGCCGTTCCTGTTCTTCCTGCCGCTGGAACTGCCGGCACTGGTCGTGCTGGGCCTGTGGTTCCTGCTCCAGCTGGACGCGGTCCGCCCCGACTCGATGAGCGGCGGCGGGGTGGCCTACCTGGCCCACGTCGCCGGCTTCGTCGCCGGGCTCGGCGCGACCCTGCTGGTGTTGGGCTTGCGCTCCTCGCACTCCCGCCGGGGGCCGCCCCCGACCGGCTGGCCGTGACCGGGCGCTTCACCGGCCCAGACGCATGAGAACCCGCCGCAGAGCGATCCGGTAGTCGTCACGCTCGGCGAGCGCGCAGGCCAGCTTGTAGTGCTTGGCCGCGTCAGGCAGCCGTCCTTCGCGTTCGAAGCAGCGCCCGACACCGTAGTGCGCGTAGTCGTTCGACGGGTCGATCTCCAGAGCCGCCTCGAACTCGCCGCGGGCTCGCCGTACCCGAGCGCTGGCGAAGTAGGCTCGCCCCAGCGTCTCGTGCAGCGACGCCTTCTGCGGCTCCCGCTCTACGGCGAGCTCCAAGACCTCGGCTGCGGCCTGCGGTTGGCCACCGTCGAGGTGGCTGCAGCCCTGCCGGTACAGGGCGTACACCCCCCGGTCGCCGCCTGCTTCCATGGTCAACCTCCCCGACCGCGCGTCTGCCCACAGTATGGTGGTCACGGGCGTCCGCCGCGGGGCCCGCCGGGCGGACCCGATGCCCCACCGTCACGAGGTCAGCCCACCGTGGTCGACGCCGCGCCGTTTCGCGCCCTGCGTTACGACCCGAGCGTCGCCGGTCATCCCGCCTCCACCTCAGCCCCGCCCTACGACGAGCTGGAGCCCTTCGCCTACGCTCGGCACCGCGCCGCCAGCCCCTACACCGTGCTCGAGTTGATCGCGGCGCACCCCGCGGGCTACGAGGCTGCCGGCGCGACCCTGCGACGCTGGCGACGCACCGGCGTGCTCGTCGCCGACCCCCGGGCGGCCTTCTACCGCTACGAGATTCACGAGCTGCGCAGGGAGGGCCCCGCCGTGGTGCGGGGACTGCTCGCCGCGGTCCGGCTGGAACCCTGCGGCGGCTCCGGGGCGATCGCCGCCCACGAAGCGGTGGACGCCGCCCGAGTCGCCGACCGCCTCCGTCGCCTCGAGGCCGCGCCCGTCGACCTGTCGCCGGTGCTGGGCCTGTACCGACGAGCGCCCGAACGCCTGCACCACCTGCTGGCGGAACGGCCGCGGACGCCGCCAGTCGTGGCCATGACCGACGAGGCTGGCGCCGACCACCGGGTCTGGGCGCTGGACGACCCCGCCGAGGTGGCCGGCATCCGGCGCTGGCTGGCGGGCGTGCCGGTGGTCATCGCCGACGGCCACCACCGCTACGCCGCGGCCCGGGCCTTGCGTGAGCACCGCCGCGGCGCGCTGGGCACGACAGCCGCGGCGGACCCGGCGTGGGAACGGACGCTGGTGTACCTCGTCGACAGCGCCCAGCCCGGCCTGCAGATCCTCCCCGTGCACCGGGTGGTGCGCGGCCTGCCAGGCGACACGCTGTCGCGGCTGGCCGGCGACTTCCGCTGCCTGGGCACCGGCGCGCTTGCCGACCTGCTGGGCCGGCTGTTGACGCGACCCGGCAGCCAGGGTGGGCCCGTGTTCGGCCTCTACCTGCCCGGTGGCCCGGCGCGCCTGCTGGTCGCTCGGCGGCCCGCCGTCCTGGCAGCCCGCCTGCCCCGGGGTCGCGCCGGTCGCTGGCGGCGGCTGGACTCCGCGCTGCTGCACCACGCCGTCCTGCCGCGGTTGGGCAACCTCTCGGTCGGCTACCGCAGCGACGCGCTGGCGGCGGCCGCTGAGGTCGACGCCGACCCCGGCGCCGGGCTGTTCCTGCTGCGCCCGGTGACCGCCGCCACGGTCCACGCCCTGGCTGCGGCGGGCCAGCCGATGCCGCAGAAGACCACCTGGTTTCGGCCCAAGCCTCGCACCGGACTGCTGATGCGAGCGCTCGCAGACTGACTGGCGCCCCCGCGGGCGAATGCTTGCCCGCGGGGGCGTGGAACCATAGCGTCAACGGTGATGGATCGGCGCCGTCCCACGCTCGAGCCGTGGCTCACCCCCGCCCGGCTGCTGTCGCTGGTCGCGGCGCTCGTCGCCGCCTACGCCACCCTGGTCGTCGTCCGGGCGTTGCGCGACCTGCTGACCATGCTGCTGCTGGCACTGTTCCTGTCGTTCGCCATGGAGCCGGCCGTGCAGTGGCTGGCCTATCGGGGCTGGCGCCGTGGAGCGGCGACCGGCCTGGTGTTCCTTGCGGTGAGCGCGCTGTCGGCGGGATTCGTCGCCGCGATGGCGCCGCTCGTCGTCGACCAGGTCAGCGACCTCGTGCGCAGCGTGCCCCGGTCACTGGAGGAGCTGAACCGCATGCTGGCGGGGCTGCCCTTCGGGCTCGACCTGGAAGCCAGCCCCGAGTTCCGCCGCGAGCTGTTCGCCTTCGCCAACCGGTTCGGCGCCGAGCTGCGCAACGTCACCCTCGGCGCCGCCAGCAACGTCATCAGCCTCGGCGCGACCGCGCTCGAGTTCGTCTTCCAGTTGCTGACCGTGGGGCTGGTGACCTTCTACCTCGTCGCCGATGGGCCCCGCTTCCGACGGGCCCTGGCCACGCCGCTGCCCCCGGAACGCCAGCGCGAGCTGCTGACCGTCTGGGAGCTGGCGGTCGCCAAGACCGGCGGCTACATCTACAGCCGACTGCTGCTGGCAGCGGTGTGCGCCGGGGCCCACTTCGTCTTCCTGCTCGCGCTGGGGGTCCCCTACCCGGTGCCGCTGAGCCTGTGGGTGGGTGTCACCAGCGCGTTCATCCCCGTCGTGGGGACCTACCTCGGCGGCGTCCTGGTCCTGCTGGTGGCTTTCATCAACCAGCCGGTCGACGCGTTGCTGGTGCTCGTGTTCGTCGCCGTCTACCAGCAGGTCGAGAACTACCTGCTCGCTCCCAGGATCCAGGCCCATACCATGGAGGTGCATCCCGCGGTCGCGTTCGTGTCCGTGCTGGTCGGCGCGACGCTGCTGGGGGCGGTCGGTGCGCTGCTGGCGCTGCCCGCCACCGCGATCATCCAGGCGCTGCTGTCGACCTACGTCCAGCGCCACGAGGTGATCGCGGAACTCGACGAGCTCCCACCTGCCGTCAGCGAGGACGCGAAGGCCCACCTGACGCCACAGCGAGAGGCACCCGCATGACCGTGTCAGGAGTCGAGCAGCTGGACCACGGCATCCACGCCATCGACACCCGCACCGGCGGCTTGAGCAGCGTCACCGCTGGCTACCTCATCGCGGCGCCCCGGCCGACCCTCATCGAGTGCGGCCCGGCCCTGTCCATCGAGACCGTCCTCGACGCACTGCGCGAGCTGGGGATGGACCCCGGCGACCTGGCTCACCTCGTCGTCAGCCACGTCCACCTCGACCACGCCGGCGGAGCTGGCAACGTCGCCGAGTCCTTCCCCAGCGCCAGGGTGGTCGTCAGCGAACGTGGCGCCCGCCACCTGGTCGACCCCGAGCGTCTCAACACCAGCGCCCGGCGGGTCTACGGCGAGCTGATGGACACCGTGTACGGGGACTGCACCCGGGTGCCCCAGGACCGGGTGTGGGGGGTCGCCGACGGGGACGTGCTCGAGCTCGGCGGTGGGCGCAGCCTCGAGCTGCTCTACACCCCCGGGCACGCCAAGCACCACATCAGCGCGCTCGACAGTGACTCGGGAGCGCTGTTCGTCGGCGACTCGGTCGGCGTGCGCATGCCGGGCATGACGGCCGTCCGCCCTGCCACCCCTCCTCCCGACTTCGACCTGGAACTGGCCGAGCGCACGCTCCAGCGCTACCGGCAGCTGCAGCCGGCCGCGGTGCTCCTGACCCACTACGGTCCGCTGCAGCCGCCGATGCCGTCGCTGGAGGAGGCCTCCCGGCGCCTGCGCCTGTGGGCCGACACCGCCGAGCAGGCCTGGCGTGAGCACTCCGAGCTCGACCATGTCGCCGAGACCTTGGCCCGGCGCTTCGCCGACGACGTCGACCCGGATACTCCCGACCCGGAGGTGGTGGAACGCGCCCGGCTGATGAACAACCCACGCTCGAACGCGATGGGGTTCGTGCGCTACTTCCAGCAGCGCCAGGAAGACAAGGCCGCAACCTGAAGCGCCCCGGCCCGCCGGCCGTGGCCCGACGCGGGCGCGTTCAGTCCCCGAGCGCCCGCAGGAGTTCGGACACGTCCAGGAAGTCCTCCTCCACGGCGGCGATGGCCTCCAGGTACTCACGCGCCTGCTGCAGCTCGCCCAGCCGGGCGCACAGGTCCGCCGCCACGTACCACAGCCGCGGATGCCATGGCTGCACGCGGGCCGGCCGCAGGTCGGCGCGTTCCAGCACCTCCAGCGCCCCCCGCGCGTCGCCACGCTCCGCCCGTGCGCCGGCCAGCACGATCAGGCCCTCGGCCAGGCGGTCGGGGGGAGCTCCTTGGCGCTCCATCTGGGCCACGTACTCGGCGGCCTGGTCGTAGCGCCCCGCCGCTCGAGCGCAGTCGGCCAGCAGGTGGTTCTGGTCATGGCGGCCCGACATCCGCCGGTAGGCGAGCAGCTCGCGGCGGGCGCGCGGGAAGTCCCCCGCCCGGTAGCAGGCCACCCCGAGCAGTTCCCGCACCGCGACGCTGCGCGGCGCCGCAGCCTTGGCCCATGCCAGCAGCTCGACGCCCCGGGCGACGTCGTCAGCCCCCAGCGCCTGCGCAGCCGCCGCGTACGCGCGCACGACGTCGACCTGCTCGCGGCGGCTGCTGGCGCCGATCAGCTCCCGGTAGACGGCCCCGGGCAGCTGCGGCCGCCCCTCCGGCAAGCTCGGCTTGCGCGGACGACCCTGCTCGGCACGACGCCACGTCGGGGGCCGCGCGGCGCGCTCGGCACGCCGCGCCCTGTCCGTGTCGCCGCCGGACTCCCTGGCCCCGCCGCCGCGCCGGCCGCCGCGTCCGTCGCGCCCTCCTCCCGTCGTGTCCATCGGCCCCGACGCACCCTCCCCAAACGCTCGCAGCCGCCCTCCTTCGGGGCGGCTGCGGTCTGACGAAATGGCAAAATGGTCCGCGGCGACCTACTCTCCCACAC